>JAYTAT010000398.1:0-1623 GCA_043737315.1 Archangium sp. | reverse complement strand
ACAGCCGCTACCCCTCGGGCGGCGCCTTCGGAGCGATCGGCGTCGACGCGCACACCAGCTTCAAGGCCTTCAACTTCTTCCTCGAGGCGACGCACAACTTCGACGGCCGCGTGGGCACCGCGGGCGCAGGCGGCTACGGCGTTGAACAACGCAGCACCTTCAGCCCCAGGGGCCACGAGTTCGAGCTCTCGTTGCGGTTCTACGACACGGGGTTCGGCACACCGTACGCGCGCCCCATCGCCTCGCCCGACATCCTCGAGGGGCAACGCGCGCGCAACGAAGCGGGCGCCCGTTTCCGCTGGGCGGCGAAGTGGTCGAAAGACTGGGAGACCCGGCTGACGGCCAACTTCTGGGTCAACCCCTGGGCCGACGTCAACGGCTCACCCGCAGGCGTGCCAAACCTCTATGTGCTGGGCCGGGTCGACTTCACCGGCTGGAAGTTCTTTCAGCCCGGCATCTGGGTCGACATGCGCAACCGCAACCTGCCCTATTCGGTGCACGGCACCTGCGCGAGCGGCACCATCATTCTCACCGAGGGCCAGCCGTTCACCTGCGGTGGCGACCTCTACAAGATCTCCGCGCGCGTCGAGATCAAGCCGCTGCGCCGCCTGGTCGAGGCCACCTTGCAGAGCTCGTTCACCTGGCGAGACGACATCCGATACAAGGAACGGTTCCGCAACGACCTGCAGCTCTGGGCCGAGGTGCGTACGAGGCCGGTCGACTTTCTTCAGTTCAGGGTGCGCGCCCGCTACCTGAACCAGGACATCGAAGATCCCACCTACCTCGAAGAGAACATCTGGACCTTCGTGGAAGGCAGCGTGTTCATCACCAAGGGCACGCAGCTGAGCCTGCGCTACGACTTGTTCTTCTGGCTCGACCAGCGCTCCAGCACCGCCAACCGTGTGCCCAACCCCGAGAACCGCTTCCAGATAGACCTCCGGGCCAACTTCTAGAGACCCCATGCGTACACTCCGTTTTCTCATTGGCTTGTCGTTGGTGGCGCTTTGCGCGTGCAACACCACCACCGAATCGAAGCGCTTCACGCGCAACGAAACCTCGGGCCTGCTCAAGAAGCTCGAGGTGGTCAGCCTCGAGCTGGGCGAGTTCCCCTTCGACGGGCCCAGCGCGGTGATCGACGGCGACACCGTGCGCGTGAAGGGCCTGCAGGCCTCGTTGCGTCTGCTCGCGGTCGACACCGAAGAGACCTTCAAGAAAGACTGGGAGCGCCAGGCGTTCGCCGCCGGCTGGGAAGACTACAAGAAGAAGATGCGCGGCAACTCGGCGCGCCCGGTGAAGATGGCCACGCCCGCCGGTGAAGACGCCAAACACTTCGCGCAGGATTTTTTCGAAGGCGTCGACGGGGTCAGGTTGGAGCGGGATCACCCGGGCGAGATCCGCGACTTCTACGGTCGTTACCTGGCCTACATCTTCGCCAAGAAGAACGGCCAGTGGGTCAACTACAACGTCGAGTGCGTGCGCGCGGGGCACAGCCCCTACTTCATGAAGTACGGGCGCAGCCGCCGCTTCCACCGCGAGTTCGTCGACGCCCAGAAAGAAGCCATCGAGGCCAAACGCGGCATCTGGAAGCCGGGCACGATGCACTACGACGACTACGACGAGCGC
>JAYTAT010000397.1:0-1623 GCA_043737315.1 Archangium sp. | reverse complement strand
GCCAGCTTCACGGCCTCCTTGTTCTCCTCGAGATTCTTCATGATGTCGCGAACCTTCGAGTCGACCTGCTCGCTGACCGAGATCTCGCCCCAGTACTTATAGGGGATCTGGCCGAGCAGCTCTTCGTTGAGCGGGTCGCCCTTCTTGAGCAGCTGCTTGCCCTTGTCGTCGATCAGCTTCGACTGGGCATCCTTGCCGAGGAACATCTTGCGAATGCGGGCAAACGCAGAGTCCTGGAGGATCTTGATCTCGTCGTTCTGATCCTTCAGCAGGCGAGCCTCGTCCATCGACTCGATCTGCTTCGCACGCTCGTCCTTCTCGACGCCCTTGCGCGAGAAGACCTTGGCGCCGATGACGGTACCGGTGACCCCCGGCGGCACGCGAAGTGACGTGTCGCGAACATCGCCCGCCTTCTCACCGAAGATCGCGCGGAGCAGCTTCTCTTCTGGCGACAGCTGGGTCTCGCCCTTGGGGGTGATCTTCCCCACCAGGATGTCGCCCGGCTTCACTTCCGCGCCGATGCGAATGATGCCCGACTCATCGAGGTCCTTGAGGGCTTCCTCGCCGACGTTCGGGATGTCGCGGGTGATCTCTTCTTTGCCCAGCTTGGTGTCGCGGGCGATGCACTCGAATTCCTCGATGTGAATGGAAGTGAACACGTCGTACTTGACGATGTTCTCGCTCATCAGAATCGAGTCTTCGTAGTTGTAGCCCTGCCACGGCATGAACGCGATGACCACGTTCTGGCCCAGCGCCAGCTCACCGGTCTCGCACGCAGGACCGTCGCCGAGCACTTCGCCCTTCTTGACCTTGTCGCCCTTCTTCACGATGGGCTTCTGGTTCAAGCAGGTGCTCTGGTTGCTGCGCTGGTACTTCACCAGGTTGTAGATATCGACCTCGCTGGCGACGTCGCTGAACGCAGCCGGCACTTCGGCGCGAACGACGATGCGGCTGGCGTCGACCGATTCAACGATGCCATCGCGCTTGGCGATGACGCAGACGCCTGAGTCACGGGCGACGACGGCTTCGATGCCGGTGCCGATGAGGGGCGCTGCGGTGCGCACCAGGGGAACGGCCTGGCGCTGCATGTTCGAACCCATGAGGGCGCGGTTCGCGTCGTCGTTCTCGAGGAACGGAACGAGTGAGGCGGCCACCGAGACGAGCTGGTTGGGCGAGACGTCCATCAGGTTGACGTCTTCGGGGCGGGCCTGAACGAACTCACCGCCGCGGCGGGCGAGCACGTGATCGGCGACGAACTTGCCCTTCTTATCGACCTCGATGTTGGCCTGGGCGATGGTGTGCTTCTCTTCTTCGAGCGCCGAGTAGAAGGCCACGTCGGGCGTCTGCCCGCCTTCTTCGACCTTGCGGTACGGGGTTTCGATGAAGCCGAACTCGTTGACGCGCGCGTAGCTCGAGAGCGAGCTGATGAGGCCGATGTTCGGACCTTCAGGCGTCTCGATCGGGCAGATGCGGCCGTAGTGCGTGGGGTGAACGTCACGCACTTCGAAGCCGGCGCGCTCGCGGGTCAGACCACCGGGCCCGAGGGCCGAGAGGCGACGCTTGTGCGTCACTTCCGACAGCGGGTTGGTCTGGTCCATGAACTGCGAGAGCTGGCTGCTGCCG
>JAYTAT010000396.1:0-10491 GCA_043737315.1 Archangium sp. | reverse complement strand
GGCAGATCGAAGTCGACGCTGGTCTCCCGCGCTGCACCTTCTACGACGGCAAGGTGAACTGCCCGCCGGTGATCACGCCGGTGCTCTCGCGTGACGTGTATTGGCAATCACCTTCAGGTCGAGCACCGGCCGCGGGCTTCCCCGCGATCATCGTCTACCAGGGCAGCTTCTTCGCGCCGTCGTCGACGTGGGGAGAAGTCTCAGGCTCGATGCTCTACGGCGGTTTTCAACAGGCGCGCATGCAGGCGCTGATGCTCGAGCGCGGCTACACGGTCATCGCCCCCAGCGCGATCGCCGGCCTGGCGTGGCAGACGAACTCAGGTCTCCCGTGGGACACCACCAACGACAAGCCGTTCATCGATGCCGTGCTCGGAGGAATGCGCACCGGCACCTTCGGGCCCATCGACATGACGCACCTCTATGCGACTGGGATCTCCAGCGGCGGCTACATGACCAGCCGCATGGCCGTGAGCTACCCCGGGGTTTTCCGCGCGTTGATCATTCACTCCGGCAGCTACGCGAACTGTTCGGGCGTCGCGTGTTTCGTGCCCACCACCATGCCGGCGCGACACCCGCCGACGCGGTTCCTCCATGGCCGGGCCGATCTCACGGTGCCGCTCTACACCGCTGAAGCGTACGCAGACCGCTTGCGGATGCAGGGCTTCGAGACCGACCTCATCATCGATGACGCCGCGGGCCATGAGTGGTTGAGCACCTCGCCCGAGCGCATCCTCGAGTGGGTGCAAGCGCACTGAAGCTGCAGTTCCTGCGCTGAGCTTCGACACGTCGCGCAAGTCATGCACGTGCGGCCCCGTGTTACCGGGTCTTCCGCGGGCACGGCCGATGAAGGCATCTCCTTCATGTCCATTCTCTGCGCGACCGACTTTTCTGCTGCCGCGCGCCACGCCGAAGAGGCCGCCGCGGCGCTCGCGGGCCGGCTCGATCAACAGCTGTGGTTGCTGCACGTGCAGGAGCCCGAGGTCGAAGTGATGAGCTCTGCCGCGACAGGCCAGGTGCAGGCGATGTTGCAGCAGCGGCTCGCCGCTCAGGCGACGCGCCTCGAAACGCTGTCCCGAAAACCCATCATGGTCGCCGTCAAGCAGGGCCGCGCGCTCGTGGTCGTGCGCGAGTTTGCGAAATCGCACGATGCGCAGCTCATCGTGATCGGCTCGGCCGGGCACGGCGCGTCAGCGATGGTGAAGCTCGGAGGCACCAGTGAGCGGCTCGCCAGTGGCTCGGACACTCCGGTGCTGGTGGTGCGCGAAGGCGACAGCTTTCGCGAGTGGGCAGAGGGCAAACCGTTTCGCGCGTTGCTCGGGTTGGAAGAAGGCGAAGCGAGCGCGAGTGCGCTCCGGTGGCTCTCGCGGCTGCGTGCGGCAGGCCCGCTCGACGTCGTGGTGGGCCGCGTCTACTACGCGGGTGAAGCGCACCAGCACTACGGCGTCGCCGGCCAGCGCCGCTCGTACACCGACCCTGATCGCACCGTGGAGTCGCTCATCGAGCGTGACCTCAAGCGCATGGTGCCCGCGCTGCCGGGGCAGGGTGAGCTGTTCTATCGAGCCAAGCTGGGCATGGGCCGGGTGGCAGATCACCTGCTCGAGCTGGCGGAAGCAGAGCGCTGCCAGTTGGTCGTGGTGGGCAGCCACCGCCACACGGGCTTCTCGCGCATGTGGAGCGTGTCGTCGGCGACGCTGCACCTGGCTCGTATGGGTGTGGCCGTCATTCCGCCCGATGGAAAGGGCGTGGGTGCGCTCGCGCCTTCACCGCGGCTCGAACGGGTCTTGGTGGCGACCGACTTCTCTGCGCTGGGCAACGCCGCGGTGCCGTGGGCCTATACGATGGTCAAAGCCATGGGCGAGGTCATTCTCGCGCATGTCATGCCCGGTGAAGGCCATGTGGGCGTGTTGAAAGAGCTCTATGCGCCGGCGTTACCTGCCCCCCACGCGAGCCCCCGGGTGGAAGCGGAGGTCGCGGCGCGGCTGCGGGTGCTCACGCCGGCGTCTGCTGCCGAGCGTGGAGTGGTGACGCGCACTGAAGTGGTGCGCGGGTCGGATCCCGCCAGGGCGCTGCTCGCGCTCGCCGAGCAGCTGGGCGTCGATGCGATCGTGCTCTCGTCGCATGGCCGAAGTGGGGTGCAACGCGCGGTGCGCGGTTCGGTGGCCGAGGCGGTCTTGCACGGGAGCACGCGGCCCGTGCTCGTGGTGCGGCAGTCTCTTGGCTGATGGCCCTCATCGACAGGGAGATCGTGCGGCAATTTCGGGGTCGGCCTTCGTTGCGATGATTCACCCGTTACCTCTCAGGTCATGGCGACGCGCATCGGGGTGGTGGTGGTGATGTTGGGCGCGGCTCTGGCGAGCGCGGGTGATTCGGTACGCAGCCCCCCACAGCGACGGCCGTTCCTCGTTCCTTCGCAGATCCTCAAACGCCTCGAGGCTTCCGGCGCGGCTGTTCGCATCGCCGGCATCGAGACGCTCCAGGATGTCGCTCGCGGCCAATTGGCTGACGAGACGTGGAAAGAGCTGGTGCCGGCGATCGAGTACCCGCGCGTGAAACGGAAGAACGGCATCATCACGGTGGAAGCCTGGCCGAGGCCCGCCGCCGTCGACGCGCCGATGGAGATGGCTGAGCTCGCTTTCCAGCAACGCGACTATGAAGAGGCGGCGGCCTGGTACCGCAAGACCCTCGATGTCGCGCCTGACTTCTACATCGCGCACGCCTACCTGGGTGACACACACCTCTTCGGCGCGAGCGACCCCGACGCTGCCATCGCAGAGTACGATCAGGCCATCGCGGCCAACCCCGACGACTACCGGATCTATTTTTTCCGCGCGAACGCGTACCTCCGCAAGCAGGACTTCAAGTCGATGCTCGCGGATCTGCGCAGGTCGTTGGTGCTCAAACCCCGAAACCAGATCCTCCTGGGTGCGCTCTCGAAAGCCCAGGGCTTGATGGGCCGGGCGGAGGCCGAGGTGCTGGTGCCGCGCGGGTTCGTTCGACAAGAAGGCGACGTGGTCACCGTCTACGCCGACATCGATCGCCCAGAGTGGCTCGCGTGGGCCAACTGCAAGGCGCTCTGGCTGACCGACGCGGCGCACCGCAAGGCCGTGCTGGGAACCACCGACCATGGCTGGTCGACCGCGGAGGAACTCGAGTGCCTGGGCTCGTTGATGAGCGTGTACCAATCGCGCAAGGTCAAAGGCATCGGCCCTTCTGACGATCGGCTCGAGATGCTGCAACAGATCACCGTCGACGGCATGGCGACTGCGTTCGTGATCTACGAGCTGGGTTCACGCGTCGATCCGCAGATCGTCTTGCGCCTCGGCTCGAAGTACCGCGCGATGGTGACCCGCTACGTGGGGAAGTACGTCCTTCCGCCGCACGAATACGAATAGAACACGGCACCGTGCCCACCATCGAACGGCTCGAAGGTCCTCTCCCTCGCTGGCGGCTGATCGACGGCCAGACGCACGTCGAGCTGGCCCCCACCCGCGGCGCGCTGGTCACTTCCTACGTGGTCGACGGCGTGCCCGTGCTCTTCATGGATGAAGCGACGCTGCACGATCCTTCGAAGAGCGTGCGCGGTGGTGTGCCGCTGCTCTTCCCCGTCGCGGGCAAGCCGCCTGCGGGCAGCCCGATGAGCCAGCACGGTTTCGCGCGCACGTTGCCATGGGAGGTGAGGTCCGCGGTCTGCGACGACGACACCGCGCGGGTGGAGTGCACCTTGAGCTCGAGCCCTGAGACCCTGGCGCTGTGGCCCTTTCCTTTCGAAGCGCGCTTCGCGGTGAGCCTGTTCGACCGCCGGCTGATGCTCGAGTTCGCCTTCGAGAACCGGGGCAGCGAGCCGATGCCGCTGCACTTTGGGCTGCACCCGTACTTCAGCGTCATCGATAAGCAGCGCGTGAAGGTGCAGGGCGCGCATGGCCGTGCCTACGACAACGCCGCGGGTGTCGAGCGCGAGGTCACCTCGGTGGACTTCAGCCAGGGCGAGGTCGATCTGCACTTCACTGCGTTTACCGGCGGGGCCACCACGCTCGAGCGCGGCGATGGGCGCAGCGTCAAGCTCTCCTGGACGGAGCAGTTCGGCACGCTGGTGGTGTGGACGCTTCCCGGAAGACCGTTCGTCTGCGTCGAGCCGTGGACGGCGCCGGGCAGGGCTCCCTCGCGCCTGGTGGTGGCCCCCGGTCAGACAGAGCGGCTTGCCGTGTCGGTGTCTCTCGAGACGTGACGTACCAAGCGTCGCGCGCTGGGCTACGTTGCCGCCTTCATGGCGATTCGCAAAGTGGGGGACTGCCGCATTCTGGGGCCCCTGGGTAAAGGCGGCATGGCGCAGGTGTATCGCGGCCTGCACGAGGGGCTGCAGCGTGAGGTGGCCATCAAGGAACTCACGCCCGATGCCGCCAAGAGCGCCGAGCAGCTGTCCCGCTTCAAGAGAGAATCGATGGCGTTGGCCGGCTTTCGCCACCAGCACATCGTCACCCTCTACGATCTGATCGAGAAGAACGACGGCCTCTACATGGTGATGGAGCTCGTCGACGGGCCCACCCTGGGGGACCTGATCAAAGAGGCGGCGTTGCCGGCAGAGGCCGTGGCGGTGATTGGGCTCCAGCTCGCTTCGGCGCTCGAGCACGCGCACTTTCACCGCGTGGTGCACCGCGATCTCAAGCCCGCCAACGTGATGATCAACTCGTGGGGCGAGGTGAAGCTGATGGACTTTGGTATCGCCCAACAGGAAGACCTGGGTCGCCTCACGCGCACCGGCATGGCCGTCGGCACGCCCTCGTACATGTCGCCCGAGCAGGTCACCGGCGGCGTGGTCGACCCCCGCAGCGACATCTATTCACTGGGCGTGATGCTCTACGAGGCGCTCTCAGGCAAGCGGCCCTTCACGGGCGCCAACCCCGGTGAGGTGTTCGCCCGGGTCACCACCGGCAACTGCGAGAAGCTGCACAAGGTGATGAAGAAGGCACCCAGGGCGCTGACCCAGGTGATCGAGAAGGCGATGGCCAAAGACCCGGAAAAACGGTTCGCCGATGCCACCGCGCTGCGCCGGGCCTTCGAAGACCTGCTGATGCGATTGGATCGTTCACCCAGCGCGGTGCTGGTGGCGTTCCTGTGCGCGCGGAAGCGGATCACCGAGAGCGAAGCGCTGGCGCGGTTGAGTCACACCGAGTTGACCCAGCTCTTGCGCCTCTCACCCCACGAATTCGCGTCGGTGCGCCGACCGAAGTGGGGCAGGGCCCTGGTGATGGGCGTGCTGATCGGCACCGCCATCGCCTCGTACCCAGAGTGGGGCCCCCGCGCGCGTCAGGTGCTGGCGGGGTTTCGCAAGGCGCCTTGATTTCGCCGGGTGCTCAACCCGGTATCGACGAGTGCCTGCTCACGCGGCAGCCGTCACCCCAGCCACCAGCCGCTGCGACCTTGAAGAGGTCGCCGAAGGGTCGCCGCGCCAGCCCCAGGAAGCGCACCCGCGTTCCTCTCGAACAGGCGTCTGAGGCGATGCGCACCAGCTCGTCGGTTGGGCGCATTCCCACTTCGAGTTCGATGATCTCCCGCGGAGGCGCGAGTGATCGCAGCTCCGTCAGCCGTGTGTCGTTCATGTGTGGCCCCCCCGGACCGTGAGTGAAGTGTCGAAGGTATCGAACCGGCCGCACCGCGTCATCGTCCCCCCTACAATCAGTCCCTGATCAGCCGACTTCTGCGACCCGTGGTCGAGGACGCCGTTGCGAAGCGGTAACACTCTTACTTTGAGTGGCGCGGGTCGTCGCTTCTGCGGCTATCAGTGCAGCATGAAAACCTCACCGCACATGAAGACGGGCATGAAGATCGCACTGGGAGTGGGAGCCGTGCTGGGGGCCACGGCGCTGCTGGGGGCGCTGCTGATCAGGCGCACGAACGCTCGCAAGAACCGCGCGCTGCAGGAAACCGTGGCCCAGGAAGACGCCGAGGAAAAGGCCCGCTTCGATGGTGAAGGCGGTTCGATGCAGCCGGTCGAGGTGCACGTCTAAGAATGTTGGATATCCAACAAGTGTGAGCTAAGCCCATGCGATGCGACGCGCTGCCCGGGTTCTTTTTGCGTTGTTGCTGGGCCTCGCGGTGCTGGGCACTCTGGGAAACCTGGTGCTGGCGCGAACCACGCGGGTCTGGTTCGAGCACGATCTCACCTTGCGCTCCCAGCTCGCCGTGGCCTCTGCCAACAAGAGCCTGACAGAGAGCTGGTCTGACCCCGCACGCTTGAACGAAGTGCTGCAAGACATGACGCGCGACGAGCGCATCATGGGCGCCGCGGCCTGCTCACCCTCGCAGCTGCGGCTCGCTTCGACCAACGGGTTCCCCGCTGAGTTTTCCTGTCAGTCGGTGCTCGGGCAGATGGAGCAAGAAGGCAGCAGCCAGGGTTATTGGGCCACCACCGTCGAGCTGCCCGCGGGCCCGGTGCACTTGAGCGTCACCGTCACCGCAGATGGGCTGGGCACGGTGTTGCTGGTGCACGACCTCAGCTTCCTGGGCCGGCGCGAGGCCACCACCCGCAACATCCTGCTCATTGGCTTTCTGGTGATCTCCCTGGGCGTCTCAGCCGTGACGTTGATCGGGGCGCGCTTCGCATGGAAAGGGTGGACCCTGGCTCTGCGGCGCGCGCTCTCGGGCGAAAGTCAGCGCGAGTTTCAGCCGCTGCTGCGTGACGTGCGTTCATTGGTCGATCGCCTCGCCCGCGAACGGGAAGGCGAAGCCCGCGGCGGGGCCTGGAGCGCGGCCCGTCTCAAGGCCACCCTGAGCCAGCACCTGCAGGGCGAGCGGGTGGTCATTCTCGCCAACCGCGAACCCTACGTGCACGAGAAGGACGGCGCGGGGGGCGTGAGGGTCGTGCACCCTGCCAGCGGCCTGGTCACCGCGCTCGAACCGGTGATGCGAGCGTGCTCAGGCGTGTGGGTCGCCCACGGCAGCGGCAGCGCAGATCGCCAGGTCGTCGACGCGAAGAATCGGGTCAAGGTGCCGCCCGGCGAAGAGTCGTACTTGGTGCGCCGCGTCTGGCTCTCGCCGGAAGAAGAGCAGGGCTACTACTACGGGTTCTCCAACGAGGGCCTCTGGCCGTTGTGCCACCTCGCACACAACCGCCCGTTGTTCCGTTCGGAAGATTGGAGCCACTACAAGGCGGTGAACCAGAAGTTCGCCGAGGCGGTCTGCGAAGAGGTCGACTCTGACGACCCCATCATCCTGGTGCAGGACTACCACTTCGCCCTGGCGCCCTCGATGATCAGGCACAAGCTGCCCCGGGCCACCATCATCACCTTCTTCCACATTCCCTGGCCGAACGCAGAGCGCTTCGGAATTTGCCCTTGGCGCGAGGAGCTGATCGCCGGGATGCTGGGGTCGAGCATCCTGGGTTTCCACACGCAGCAGCACTGCAACAACTTCATCGACTCGGTCGATGCCTTCATGGAGAGCCGCATCGATCGCGAACGCAACGCAGTGGTGCAGGGGGGGCGCGCCAGCCTGATCAGGCCCTACCCCATCTCCATCGAGTGGCCGGTGCGCTGGCTGGCCGACGCGCCGAGCATCGCGGACTGCCGCAGCTCGGTGCGCAAAGAGCTGGGGCTGGCCCCCGATGCGCTGCTGGGCGTGGGCATCGATCGCCTCGACTACACCAAGGGCATCGAAGAGCGACTGCTGGCGGTCGACGCGCTGCTCACCCGCCACCCCGAGTTTCGCGGCAGGTTCACCTTCGTGCAGCTCGCAGCGCCCAGCCGTACGAAGATCGTCAAGTACCAGGAGCTCAACGAACGCGTGGAAAAGGTGGCCGCCGAGGTCAACGCGAAGTGGGCGTCGGGTGACTACCGGCCGGTGGTGTTGTTGCGCGCGCATCACGAGCCGCCCACGGTCTTCCGGTACTGCCGCGCCGCCGAGCTCTGTTACGTGAGCAGCCTGCACGACGGCATGAACCTGGTGGCCAAAGAGTTCGTGGCCGCTCACGAAGACGAGCTCGGCGTGCTGGTGCTCAGCCAGTTCACCGGCGCGGCGCGCGACCTGACCGAGGCGTTGATCGTCAACCCGTACGATCTGCAGCAGGCCAGCGAAGCCCTGGCGACCGCGCTGCGCATGCCTGAGGCCGAGCAGCGTGAACGCATGCAGTCGATGCGACGGCTGGTCTCGGAGTTCAACGTGTACCGCTGGGCCGGGCGCATGCTGGTCGATGCCGCCGAGCTGCGCCGCCGTGAGCGGATGACGGGGCGGTTCGCGCATTCATGATCTGGATCACCTCACCTCGGCCAGCCGTCCGCTCCGGTCCCGTCTGTCTCGCGCAGCGTTGCGCGGCTTCTGGTTTCGCTTCATGAAAAATGCGCTGCTCCCCAGGCAGGCCCAGGTGCTCTCGCGACTGACGCGCGCCCGCACGCTGCTGGCCTTCGACTTCGACGGCACGCTGGCCCCCATCGTGCGCGGGCGGCAGGAGGCCGGCATGCGCCCCGAGACCTGCGCGCTCTTCTCTCGGCTGTGCCAGCTCTTCCCCACCGCGGTCATCTCGGGTCGCGCGCGCGCTGACGTCGCCACGCGGCTCGAACGCGCGAAGGTGAAGTACGTGGTGGGCAACCATGGCATCGAGGGGGGGGCCGGTTCGCAGACCCGTGCGAACGACTTGAACGAGGCGCGCGAGCGGCTCACGGTGCTGGTGGCGAAGACGCCGGGCCTCGAGCTGGAAGACAAGGGCCTTTCGTTGACCCTGCACTACCGGAGGTCGCGCCAGCCCGCCGCGGCCCAACGCGCCATCATGCGGGCGCTGAGCCAGCTGAAGCGTCCGCTGCGCGCGATCGGCGGCAAGAGCGTCATCAACGTGCTGCCCACCGATGCGCCCGACAAGGGCGACGCGATCATCGACCTCTGTACGAGGTCGGGCGCAGAGGTCGCGCTCTACGTGGGCGACGACGTCACCGATGAAGACGTGTTCGAGCTCCGTCAACCCGAGCGGTTCATCTGCATCCGCGTGGGGCGCTCGGCAGCGTCAGCCGCTGACTACTTCCTCAACAGCCAGCGGGACATCGACATTCTCTTGCAGCGGCTGATCAGCCTGAAGCAGGGGGCGCGGTGAAGAAGAAGCAGCAGCAAGCCTTTCTCCTCGAGGGCCCCCTCGACTTCATGCAACACCTCTGGGAGCTCAACCACGCCCTGGAGCGCATGTCGTTGCAGATGGACAGGACGCTGGGGGTCACCGCGCAGCAGCGGCTGTTCTTACGTTGCATCGGCAAGTACCCCGGCATGACCGCCACCCAACTCGCGTCGGTGCTGCATCTGGATCGCGGCACGGTGTCGGTCAGCCTGGGCCGGTTGATCAAGAAGGGCCTGGTCTCCGGGCGACGTCAGAAGGGTGATCAACGGCGTGTGGCGCTGAGCCTCACCACCAAAGGCCGCGGGCTCGATCGCCCCACTGCAGGCACCGTCGAACACTCGGTCTCGAGGCTGCTCTCGAGGGCCGGCCGCCCCGCGGTGAACAGCGCCAAGCGTGTGCTTCGCCTGCTCTCCGACGATCTCACGCGGAAGCTCGACCGGTAGCCCGCACTCGAGCGAGCGGCTACTTCTTCTTCGGAGCGAGCAGGCCCAGCTCAGGCACGTCGCTCTTCAGGTAACTCAGGAACGGCGCGGTCAGCTTCGTCGACGCTGCTTGGTTACCCTGCGTGCCAGCGAGCGAGGTCTGCACCGGCACAGACCCATTTGAGGCTGCACCGCCACCCCAGTAGCGGTAGCACTGCTTCGCATCGAACGGATGCTTGACGATGTAGCGGCCCTGGAAGCGGTTCTCCTTCGCCGCTCCGGCCTTCGTCATTTCGGGAATGCCACCAGCGATGGGCTCTGCGGCCTTGAACACCAGGTCGTCGGTCAGGCTGTCCTTTCCGTACCGCAGGTGAACCCGGGTCAGCGTCGCATCGCGCGCAAACTTCGCGATGTCTTCATCGGTCTTCAGGCCGGGGATCGCGTCGGCGCCCAGGTATTTCGCCAGCGGATCGTCGACGGGTGCAGGGGGCGGGCAGGGATCGCACGTCACGCCGTAGACGCCGCCGACCATCACCCGGGGCGGAGGCAGCGCGCCTTTCCACGCGAACTCCGTCACTGCGGCGCCCTCGTTCGCCTTGAAGGTGCGCTCGAGGAGCTCAGCGTAGAAGCCGCCGAACACCGGCAGGGCGGCCTCGGTGAGCTGAAGGTTGGTGGGCATCATCACGTTCTTGCGGTTGGCCAGCTCGTACCGGGTCTTTGCGATGACGTGCACGATAAGGTCTTGCGTGCCGCCGCTGTTCAAGAGGCCCAGGCGCACCGGCAGCTCGAACTTCTCGGAGTCGTAGAAGAAGCGCAGCGGTGAGAGCACCGCCTGGCCGTTGACGAAGGTGACCTTCTTCGCGTTGACGCGGGCCACGAAGAACTTCCAGTTGGTCTCCACGTACGGCTTGAGCAGCGGCGCCGCGTTGGCGGGCACCTTGTACTTGTTTTCCTTGAGCCAGATGTCGAGCCCCA
>JAYTAT010000395.1:0-10509 GCA_043737315.1 Archangium sp. | reverse complement strand
TGCCGACGTGCATCATCGAGCCGCATGCGAGCCAGAAAGAACGCCACATCCGACTGCATCTTCTTGAGCGAGCTGCGCTGATCGTCGGTCAGCCCGTGCAGCTTCTCGGCGCGGCGAATGAGCGAAAGCCCCCGCTCGAGATCCTTCGGAAGATCCGAGTTCAGCCGAGGACGAGCCAGCATCTCGAGCACCTGGAACAGCGCACGGTCGAGCTCATCGCGGTCCTCGAACTTCTGCCCGTTCACGGTCAGCGAAACGTTGCCTTCGAGATCGATGGGCGCGTACGCGTCGACCAGCTGGGGATCAGACGGCGCCCACGGGGCCGCACCCACCGGCATCATCTTGCCCTTGAGGACCACCAGGTGGCCGTTCTGCACCTCGAGCACGAACGTGCGCGCGTTGACCTGAGACAGCGCATACACGGCCGCGCCGCCCAGCCCGACGATCAGCGTCAGGACGAACAGGTTGCGGATGGCGCGAAGGAGTCGTGCTCCGAAGGAGGGCTGCGTGTCCATGGGTGAAGGGTAATACGGACTGACCTGCGACCCCATTGCTGCCTGCTCGGTGAGGTCACGGCCCGAGTAGCTCAACTGTGCTACAAATGACACATGTCGACGACCACCATTCGCCTCGACCCGAAGCTCAAGCAGCGCGTCGCCCGCGTCGCGAAACAAACCGGCACGTCGGCACACAACCTGATGGTCAGCGCGATCGAAGAGGTCGTCGCCCGCACAGAACGGCGCGCGGCTTTCCTCGATGAGTCCGACGCGCGAGCTGCAGAGTTCGACAAGACGGGGCGGGGCGTGCCGTGGGCTGAGGTCAATGAATGGCTCGAGGCGCGGCTGGATCGCGGGGAGAAGTCAGAAGCCCCACGCGCTCGAAGGCTGCGGAAGCCGTCCACGAGGTGAGGCAACTCGAGCTGGCCGAGCCGGCCGTTCGCGATCTGGAGCGCATCGTCGACTTCGCCGAAGCCAACGAAGACGGGGCGGGCCGGCGAAGCGTGCTGGCCATCCTCAGGTCGCTGCAGGTGCTCATCGAAAGCCCCTTCATCGGGCGCCCCTCGGGGCGGGGCACTCGGGAACTCATCATCGGGCGCGGGGCGCTGGGCTTTGTCGCGCTCTACCGGCTCGATGAAGGGGCGGAACGGGTGCTGGTGCTCGGGCTGCGCGGCCGACGCGAGGCAGGGAGCGACGATGACGACGATCGCTGAGAACCTCGTCAGGGGATGCAACTCGGGCCGTAGGTGACTTCGACTGTCGAACCCGGATCGAGCATCCAATCTGCCGGCACGAGGACGCCACCTGGGGCACTTCTGAAAGTGACGGGCGACTGCTCAGGTAGAACACGCTTCGGTAACCGCAATGGGGCGCGGTGAAGCCGACGAGCGCAGGGCCCCAGAGCGCGCAGATTTCATCGCGGGCTCCGCTGGAGGCTGTCACCCGTCGCGCGTGCGCCCCATCGTCAACCGTCTCGACTCCATAGGTTGCTCCGTACTGGTGGCTGCCAGGCTCCGCAGACTGATCCAAGGCCACTGGCCCCCTTTCCCCCCGGGGTGGGGGAGCGCAGAACTTGGCGATCTTCGGGCGGGGGATAGAGTCGGCACCGCGTGACCTCGACCTTCAAGCGCCTGGGACAGAGCGAACTGCTCCCGCGCTACATCTTTGCTGAAAGTCTGGTTGCCCGGCGGCGGGTGCTGGAGATCGGTGCGGTCGCCTCAACCGCGGGGCAGTCGGCGCGATTCCTTTCCACGCGCGGCGCACGCATCGTGGTCGCCGCCGACAATGACCTGGCCGCCGTGCAGGAAGCCCAGGCTCGCCTCGCCAGCCCCACGCTTCGATTCCGGGCGGCCGTCTTCGATGACTTCGAGTCGGGCAGCTTCGACCTGGTCATCGTCTCGGATCTCGCGCCGTACGTTCGCGCCCCCGAACTGATGAAAGAGGTCGCCCGCCTGGTCGCCAAGAGCGGCTACCTCATGGGCGGCCTGCGCAACCCGGCCGGGCTCGCGCTCTCTACGGTGCTCGAGGCCGACGAGACCGACGTGCCGCCGACCTACGGCCAGCTGCTCGATCTGCTCTCGGGCTACTTCAAGTCTGTCGACGTGGCCACCCAGTCACCCGTGCTCGGGTACCAGCTCGCTTTCGAGCGCGGCGAAGGCCTGCAGGTCGATGGCTCGCTCGCGGGTCAGAGTGAAGCGGCCTACTACGTGGTGCTCGCCGGCCACGAAGAGGTGCGCAACTTCGACCCCACCTGGGTTCAGCTGCCGCCCGAGCCGCTGGCGTTTACTGGCGGCCGACTGGAAGACGCCTCGAATCGCGCGCGTGACTGGCGAGATCGCACCGAGAAGCTCAAGGTGATCCTCGAGCGCAAGACCGCCGAGCTGCAGGTGCGCGAGGTCGATCTCCACGAGCACAAGCAGCAGCTCGAAGGCGCGAAAGAGGCCGTCAGCCGCTTGACCGCGCAGCTGGAGTCAGCCCGGGAGCGCCCCGAGGCAGTGCGCGATCGCGAAGACCTCGCCACCCGCATTCGCCAGATGGAGGCCGAGCTTCAGGTCGCCCGCGAGCGCGCCATCGACGCCGAGGGCAGGGTGACCGCCTCGCGCAACGAGCTCGAGGCGATCTCGCGTCAGCAGAAGGATGCCGCGATCACCAACCTCGCCGCGCAAGAAGGCGTGCGGCTCGAGCGGGCGCGCCGTGAAGAACTCGCTACCCAGCTGGAAGACAGCAGGCTTCGCCTGGCCAAGTCGTACGAAGAGCTGCGCCACGTGCAGGATCAGGCGGCCTCCGAGCGCGTCGAACATGAGCGCACCAAGATCGCCATCGAGCGGCTCAAAGAGTCCATCGAGAGTCGCGAGAAGGAGCTGCAAGGCGCTCGTGATCGTGAGCTCCGGCTCGCCGAGGCCCGCACCGACGCGCTCAAGGCGATCGAGAACCTCGAGGCGGGTTTTGCCGACGTGCGCCGCCAGCTGGCCGAAGCACGCGACGTCGTCGATCGCAAAGAAGCCGAGCGCATCTCTGCGGTGCGCTCCTTCGACGTCGAGCGTCAGGCACGACATGGCCTCGAGGCCGAGCTCGAGCGGGAGCGGGCGCAGCTGGCCCAGCTCGCGGCTGATCTCAGGCAGCGCACCAGCGAACGGGCCGGTGCGGAGACCGAAGCGTCTGCCCTCAAGGCCACCCTCGAGCGTCTCGAGAGCGAGCTCGCTGCAAGCCGGGCGTCCGAGGAGCGTTGGCGTCAGGCCACCAGCGAGCAGGAACTGCGCTTCAGCGACACCTCCACCGAGCTGCAGCGCGTCACGGGCCGGCTCACCGAGCTCGAGCGTCAGCTCGGCACTTCCGACCAGTCGGCCCAGGAGCTCCGCGAAGAGCTCGAGCGCGCAGTAACCCAGATGGGCGAGCTGGAAGATCTGCTCCGCGTGTCGAGGCAGAACGCTGAACGCCTGACCGAGGTCGTTGAGACCGATCGCGCCCGCCTGGCTGCAATGGAAGGTGAACTCACCAGCACCACCGGTGAACGCGCGCAGCTCAGCCAGACGCTGGCGCAGACCGAAACCCAGCTCCTCACGCTTCGCACGCAAGCCGAAGAGCTGGCCGCGGCCCTCGCGCTGACCGCACGTCACGAGAAGGAAATGGAGCAGGCCGTCGGGCTCGCTGAGGCGCGCATCAAGGAGCTGACCGACGATCGCGACGCGCTGCTGACCGAGCGTGACGATCTGCGCGGCTCGCTCTCCGACGTCGAGAAGGTCCGCACGGACCAGGGTGGGCAGCTCAACGCAGTCTCCGAACGCGCCGAGAAGCTCGCCACTCAGCTCTCGCAGGTCGAAGGTGAGCTCGCCCGCGCGCGCGGCGAACTCGATCGCACCTCGCAAGACGCAACCTCGCAAGAGCGCGCGCTCAAGAACGCGCTCGATGAACGCGAGCAGCGTCTGGCCAATGCACTTCGCGGTCTCGAAGAACTTCAGCTCGAGCTGACCCAGGATCGGGAGACCCGAGGCGCCGTCGAAGCGGCCCACGATGCTGCGCTGCGCACGCTGGCAGAGACCGCCCGGGCCCTCGAGGAAGCGCAGCTCGAGCTGGGGTTGTTGCGCGAAGACCGGGAGCGCACGCAGGCGCTGCTGGCGGCCACGCAGAAGACGCTGGTCGAGCTCACCGACAACCGCGACCTTCTCGACCTCGAGCGCCTCGAGCTCGAGAAGCGGTACCGCACCCTCGAGACCGACGCGAAGCTGGCTGCCGATCGTTCTGGTGAGCTCGAGACGCAGATCCGCAAGCTGCTGGGGGAGGCGCGAGAGGCCGAGGCCAAAGCACTCAGCGAGCGTGAAGAACTCAAGGAGCGATCCGAGCAGGCGTTGCTCGAGCTCGAGACGAAGGCCGCGCGCCAGCGTGCGGAACTCGAGGAACGTTCGGCGCAGGTGCTGCGTGAGGTCGAGACGAAGTCGGCCCGCGAGCGCGAAGAACTTCAGGCTCGCGCTGAACAGGTGCTGTTCGAGTTCCAGACGAAGGCGACCCGCGAACGCGGGGAACTCGAGGAACAATCCGAGCGTGGCCTGCGTGAACTTGCGCAGACGACAGGCCGCGATCGGCAAGCGCTGGAATCGAAGTCCACCAACGAACGCGAAGCGCTGCAAACGTTGCTCGCGACTTCTGAGCAGGCGCTGCGCGAGTTCGAAACGAAGAGCGCGAGCGAAAAGCAGGCGCTCGAAAACGAGCTGCAGCAGGCGCGCGAACAACTTCAGACGCTGCAGGCGAGCTCGGGTGCGACCGCTGGGGAGCTCGCCGAGGCGGTGGCTCGTTTCGAGACGCTCACCGCGGGTTTTGCCGAGCTGCGTGCCAACTTCGACGAGACCGCCGGCCGCACCGCGCGTCTCGAGCGGGCTGCCTCCGACCTCACCACGCAGCTGGCGGCCGCAGAATCAGCCACCGCAGAGCGCGATACCCGACTGGAGAAACTCAGCGCAGACCTGAACGCGTCGGTTGGGAACGCGCTGCAACTCCAGGCTGCGCTGACCGGGCTCGAGGCCACTCAAGCCACCACCCGCGACGCGCTGGCGCAGGCGAACCTGCAGCTCGAGTCGGCCACCGTCGAGCTGGCGGTCAAGCGCGAGTCCGTCACCACGCTGGGCGACGCGCTCGAAGAGATGCGCGCGCGCGCCTCGGCCGCCGAGAACGCCCGCGACGAGCGCAAGGCGCAGGTCGAGCGACTGGAAGCGTTGCTCAAGGAGCGGGAAGAAGGGCTCGGCACCACCAGCGCCAACCTGCTCAAGCTCGAAGAAGAGAAGACGTTGCTCAGCCAGTCGTTGGCCACCGCGATGAGCGAGGCCGAGCACGTGCGGATGGAGCTCGAAGAGGCGCTCAGCGCCCGCGCGATCGAGCGAGAACTCAGCGAGAAGAGCGAGGCCGACCTCGCCACCAGCACGACCGCACGAGGCGAGCTCGAGAGCCGGGTTGCCACGATCTCGCAGGAACTCGAGACGCTTCGGGCGGAGCGTACGCAGATCACCGAGTCGCTCACCGCTGCGCGTACAGAGCTCGAGAGCACCACCCGGGCGCACCTGAACCTGCAGGCTGAGCTCGAAGCGACCCGGCAGGCTTCCGTCCGTGCGCTCGATGAGAAGCACGCTGAAGGTGAAATCAGGCTCCAGACGCAGCGCGATGAGCACCAGCGCTCGCTCGAACAGCAGGCAAAGGCGTATCAGGAGAGCCTCGAGGGCCACCGCGCCGAAGCGCAGAAGGCACTGCAGACCCGCGAAGAGGAGCTGAAGAACGCGCTGGCTGCTGCCGATGCCAAAGCGGCCGACCTCGAACAGAAACGCTCCCAGCTGCAGGCGGCGCTCGATGCAGCGAACGGGGGTGCTGAAGAGGCCCGGCGCAAGGCCACCGAGCAGCTCGACGCGGTCAACAAGCTCTACCTCGAGGCCCGCGGATCGATCGATCGGGCGCAGTCGGAAGCGCGCGGCCACCAGTCGGGCAAGCTGGCGATGCAGCAGGAGCTCGACAAGCTGCGCACCGAGCTGGCTTCACTGCGCACCTCGTTGACCCAGGTCGGCGGCGAGTCGCGCGCGGCCCTCGAAGCACGGGCGCAGCTCGAGGCAGAGGTCGAGCGGCTTCGTGAAAGGCTGCCCCCGTTGGAGGCCGAGCTCACCCAGCTCAAGGCCCAGCAGCCCGAGCTCACTGAGCTGCGCGTTCGTGTGCCCCAGATCGAGACGGCGCTCTCCACCGCCCAGGAGCAGGTCGCCACGCTCACCGCCGCGGAGCGCGAGCTCGAGCGCCAGGTGGTCGACTTCGATCTCGCCCTGGCCCAGGCGCGCGCCCAGGCCGCTGAGCTGGAAGGCGTTCACGTCGACGACTCGTCCAGCCGGCGTGAGCTTGAGGCCGAGCTCAAGGCCCTGAGCGATCGCGTGAACATCGCTGAGGCCGAGGCGACCCGGTTGCGTGAAGCGCGCCTGACGGACGACGAGACCAACCTCGAGCTGCGCAATCGCAACACCCTGGTCGAGGCGCAGCTGGCCGAAGCGAGCCGGGCCGCCCCTCAGTCGGATGAAGAGGTGTCGCAGGTGCGCCGGCGTCTCCCCGAGCTGGAGGCCGAGTTGGAGATCGCGAAAGTCAGCGCGCGTCACGACGTGGAGACCGCCCAGGCAGCGCGGCAACAGGCCGAAGAGCTGCTCTTGGCGCTGCGCGTGAAGTACGGCGATCTGCAGCACCACCTCACCACCGCGACCGAAGATCTCACCGAGGCGAAGGCCGAGAATGAGCTGCTCGACAACGAGCGCGAGCGCCTGGCCCAGCAGGTGGAGGATCTCGAGACCCGGCAGCGTGCCGCCGCGCCGCCCCCTGCAAGACCCTCGGGCCCGATCGTGCCGCCGCTGGTCGAAGTGTTCGAGCTCGAGGTCGAGGACGACGACGCCGAAGAGATCGTCTTGCTGGAGGAAGAAGCGACCGACCCAGGCAGGAAGCGCTGAACCAACCCGAGACGGCAGGTAGGAGCCTCATCAGACGGCCGCTGAATCTGGTTAGCTGCCGGGCGTGAAACGCAGGCTTCCCATCGCCGCAGGGGTCGTTCTCGCAGCGGCCTCCTTCTTTGCGTTCTGGCCAGAAGAGGCCGATGCCCCGAAGGCGAGCGCCGCCGAACAATCAGCCGGTCCCGATTCGTTCGACGCGCCACCTTCACGAACCCCCCGCCTCACCGGAGGAAGGGTCGCCGGTTTCGTGATGCGAGACGGCCAACCCGTCTCTCGCGCGCGCGTCTCGCTCAAGGCCGCCGGCCTGCTGGTCACGCTCACCCTCGACGACGGCCGATTTCTCTTCGACGACGTGCCATCAGGTCAGGTGTTCCTCTCTGCCTCCACGGCCGACGCTGCCTCTGAGGTGGTGGGCCCGATCCAGGTCACACCCGATGGCCGGCTCGAAGACATCCAGCTCACGCTGACCCCCTCGGTGAAAATCGAGGGCCGGGTGATCGACCTGCTCACCCAGAAGCCCATTGCCGGAGCGACCGTCATCTCGCCCACGCAGGCCGGCGTCACTGATCAGGCCGGCAAGTTCGTGCTGACCGGCGCCAAGACCCAGACCTGGCTCGACGTCTCGGCGCCTGGGTTCCTCTCGCGCACCGATTGGGTCTCGCTCGAGCTCGCTTCGGCCGGCGGCAAGTTGGAGCTCGTACTCACCCCCAGCTCGCACCTCGAGGGCACGGTGCTCGAGTCAGGAATGCCCGTCGCCGCCGCAACCGTCTGGGCCGAGGTCGCCGACGGTGCACGCCGAGGTGAGCGCAGCATCAACGTGTTCACCGACAAGCAAGGCCACTACAGCCTCGAGTGCGCGGCCGGCACGCTTCAACTGGCCGCGGTCACGCCCAGCGGCATTCGGGTGAAGGGCCCGCTGGTGCGCGTCGCGGTCGGTGAAAAGAAGACGGGCCTGACGCTCGATGCCGGCGAGGTCTCCAGCGCGTCGGGCGTGGTCACGCGCAATGGTCTGCCGGTCGCGGGCGCTCAGGTCTCGGCCATCGACGCCTCGACGGAAGACGTGAACGCGCTCGGCACCACCAACCTCGACGGCTCCTTCCGTTTCGATGGCCTCACGGTCGGCAAGTACGTGCTGCAGGTGCGTGCGGGCGCGCTCATGGCTTCGGCGGGTCCGTTCGATCACCGGGGGGACGGGCAGAGCTGGCAGGTCACCTTGAAGCCCGGCGGCACGATCGTCGGCCGCGTCGAACCGGCCGCTGCGGGTGTGGCGGTGCGGTGGCGTTCAGGCACCTGGTCGGGCCCGGTGGCTCAGACGGTGACCGATGCGGCCGGTCAGTTTCGTTTCGAAGGGTTGCCGGAAGAGCTCATCTCGCTCGACGCCGAAGGGCCTTCGGGCGCTGCGACGGCGCGTGCGAAGGCGGGGGATGAAGTGGTGATGGTGCTCAAGAAGGGCTTCGTCACCGTGCACTTGCAGGACGACACGGGCGCGCCGGTGACCGATGGGGTGTTGCTTTCCAAGAGCCTCGAGACCGGCGCTTCCCGCAGGCAGTTGGTGCTCGCGCCTGATGGTGTCACGCGGCTCGATCTTCCCACCGGGCGCTGGCAGCTCAGCCTCGAGGTCTCCGGGCGTGGGCGCAGCGCGATGGTCGACGTGACGGTCACTGAGGCGGGCGCGGACGTGCGGCTCTCGCTCGAGACTTCGATGGTGGTGTCGGGGCACGTGACCGACAAGGCGACCGGGCTGCCCATCACCTCGGCGCGGGTCGAGGCCATCAGCGGCGAGTTTGGCCGAGGTTCGCGGGTTTCGGTGCTCACCGATTCACGCGGTGAGTTTCTGCTGCCCCCGGTGGCGCGTTCGGGAACCGTGGCGGTGACGCGTGATGGCTTTGCGCCCCAGTGGCGCAGGGTGGTTGATGGGGCCCGCTGGGAAGTCGCGCTCGAGAGTGCGCCTCAGCGGAAGGACAACAACCGATCCGAGTTCAACCAGTTCGAGGGCGTGGGCATGACGCTCGATGCACGGTCGGGCTCGGTGATGGTGACGCTGGTCAGTGAGGGCAGTCCTGCGGAGCGGGCAGGGGTTCAGTCGGGCGATCAGATTCTGATGGTCGACGGTGTCTCGGTTGCCGGGCAGGATCTCAATGCGGTGGTGGCTCGCATTCGCGGGCCCTCGGGATCGCCGGTGGTGTTGCGGTTTCAGCGGGGCGGGCAGAGTTTCGAGCTCACCATTCGCAGGAAGTTGCTCACTCTGTAGTCCCCCAGACCCGCAGGGCGAGGGACTTCATCAGCCCGCCTTCTGCTTCTTTCGATCGCGGCGGGAAGGCTTGTTCTCCTTCTGCACCACCGGCGGCGCAGGCACCGAAGGCATCGGCGTTCCATCCATCGGCGGCGTCTCGGTGGCCGCGAGTTCTTCCGCGAGCGCGGGAAGCCGAATGGTGAAGGTCGAGCCTTCGCCCGCCTTGCTCTGCACCGAGATCGTTCCCCCATGGTTCTTCACGATGCGCTGGCAGATGGCCAGACCCAGCCCCGTGCCCTTCTGCTTCGTGGTGAAGAACGGGACGAAGATGTTGAGCTGCTGATCCGAAGGAATGCCCGGCCCGTTGTCCGAGACCTGCAGCTCCACCTGTTCCGGTGCGCGGAAGTCGCCGAACCGCTCGGGCTTGCTGGTGCGGATGACGATCTCTCCGGGCTTGTCGCCCATCGCCTGCACCGCGTTCTGCACGAGGTTGATGAGCACCTGCTTGAGCTGCTCCGCATCGGCGTCCACCCGCGGCAACGAGTCAGAGAGCTCTTCCTTGATCGTCACCGTCGTGGGCACGTCGTTGACGATGAGCTTCAACGTACGCGTGACGACCTCCTGCAGATCCGTCGGGCCGAAGGTCTGCTTGAGCGGGCGCGAGTAGTCGAGGAACGCGGTCACCACGCCGTTGAGCCGGTTCACCTCTTCGACGATGACCTCGACGAACTCGGCTTCTTCGTGGGGCAGATGTTTGGGGTCGAGGAACTGCGCTGCGCCCTTGATCGCACCGAGCGGGTTGCGAATTTCGTGAGCCAGGCCCGCCGCCATTTCACCCAGCGCAGCGAGGCGGTCGCGTTCACGCATCTTGTCGTAGAGCTTGGAGTTCTCGATCACCGTCGCCACGCGATCAGCCAACTCGAGGATCAGCGCGATCTCGTCTGACGCGAACGCCTCGGGCACGCGCTCATCCCACAGGTTCAAGAAGCCCAGCACGCGGTCGTTGCCCATCAGCGGCACGGTGATGCCGGCCTTCATCTGCTGCATGGCTGCGCGAACGTCATTCAAGCGGCGCAATTCCTCGCGTGACTTGCGGGCTTCCAGCGGCTGGCCGCGAATCTCGGCGATGCGGCGTTCGACCGTCTCGAGCAGCTGTGCGCGTTCGGTGCGACTGACCAGCGCGCGCGCCGTGCCTTGATCGACGAACAACGCAGGCACGGGCCCACGGCTGTCGAGCAGGCGGAAGCCCGGGCGATCTTCGGCGAGCAGGTAGATCGACGCATGCGTCACCCGGCGCGTCTCGTTGAGCCCGTCGAGCAGCAGG
>JAYTAT010000394.1:0-4285 GCA_043737315.1 Archangium sp. | reverse complement strand
CGAAGATCGCGATCGTCGGAAGCCAGGCCAGCAGGTCGGCTTCGTTCTTCATGCCACACGCACCTTGGTCAGCTGATGAACCGCGTCGCCCAGGCCTTCCAGCGTGAGCGGGTACATGGGGAAGACACGCCGCAAGACGTCGATGGTGCTCTGCCACCAGCTCGAGGGTTGTTCGGGGTTGAGCCATGCCGCCGAAGGGTAGTGCTCGCGCAGGCGCATCATCCACATCACGCCTTCCACGCCTTCATCTTCTTGCCAGCCCGAGGTGCTCATCAGCTCCCAGGGCGCCATCAGCGCGTCGCCCACGAGTATGAGTTTGTACTTTCGATCGGTCTCCGCGAAGAGCTGCGAGATCTTCACCGGCTGGCTGAGGCGCGCGTCTTTGTACACGCGGCCATAGATGCAGTTGTGGAAGTAGTACGTGCGCAGTTCCTTGAAGTGCGTGGCCTTCTTCGCCGCGGTGAAGAGCCGCGAGACCAGGTGCGCATAGGGATCCATCGAGCCGCCCACGTCCATCATCAAGATGACCCGGGTGGTCGACTTGCGGGGCGGGCGGGTGACCACTTCGAGGTCACCCAAGTTGCGCGCCGTCTTGTCGATGGTGCCATCGATGTCGAGCTCGTCGGGCTGACCTTCGCGCGTGAAGAGCCTCAGCTTGCGCAACGCGAGCCCCAGCTGCCGAACGTCGAGCACGAGATCGTCTCGGTATTCACGGAAGTTGCGCTGGCCGGCCACCGACACCGCGCTCTTCATGCCGCCGTTGCCACCGACGCGAATACCCGGCCGCGCCGCCCTGCCGTTGTTGCCGAACGGTGAAGTACCCGCCGTGCCGATCCACTTGTTGCCGCGATCGTGGCGTTCCTTCTGTTCTCTGAGGCGCTCCTCGAAGAGCTTCTCCAACTCGGCGCGGTCGAACTGATCGAGCAACGCACGCTCTTCGGGCGTCAGGTTGGGCAGCCGCTCTTCGGCGTCTTTGAGCCAATCCAGCAGCTGTTGCTGCAGCTCGAAAGACTTGCCTTCGATGCCCTCGAAGGCCTTGCCGAACGCCTCATCGAACGCGTCGAGGTGCTTCTCGTCGTGAACCAGCAGCGCGCGGGCGACGTAATAAAAACCATCCAGCGAGCTGTCGTGCAGGCCTGCTTTCAGAGCGCCCGCCAACGCAACCGCCTCTTGCGTGCCCACCGGCACCTTCCGCGCGCGCAGCTCGTAGATGAACCCGATGAACATCATGCCCTCGTGCGCTTGTTGCCCCCGAACGTCTCGGCGAAGGCCTGCAGATCCTGCTCCCGTTTGAGCAGCGCGCCCAGAAACGGAAGGTTCTCATCGAGCTTCACCGTCGAGATGCCTGAGGCTTTGAGCGCCGAGATCCAGTCGATGAGTTCGCTGGTGGTGGGGCGCTTGCGCAGCCGGGTCAGCGCGCGCAGCTGGTAGAAGATCTCGAGCGACTGTTCGATCATGCGGTCGTTCAGGTCGGGGTGGTGCACCGCGACGATGCGCTTCATCAGATCCTGCTCGGGGAACTCGATGAAGTGGAACACGCACCGACGAAGGAAGGCGTCGGGCAGATCTTTCTCGTTGTTCGAGGTGATGATCACCACCGGGCGCTGCTGGGCCGCCACTTCGCGATCGGTCTCGATCACCCGAAACCGCATGCGGTCGAGCTCGTGAAGCAGGTCGTTGGGAAACTCGAGGTCGGCTTTGTCGATCTCGTCGATCAGCAGCACCTTGCGTTCGGGAGCTGCGAACGACTCTCCCATCGGCCCCAGCTTGATGTACTTCTCGATGTCTTTGACGTCGTGGGCGTTGAACCGCGAGTCGTGCAGGCGCTGAACGGCGTCGTAGACGTAGAGCCCGTCTTGCGCACGCGTGGTGCTCTTCACGTTCCACGTCAGCAGCTGGAGCCCCAGCGCCTTCGAGATGGCCTCGGCCAACAGGGTCTTACCGGTGCCCGGTTCACCCTTCACCAGGAGGGGCCGCTGGAGCACCAGCGCGCAATCCACCGCGGAGCGCAAGCTCTCGCTGGTGAGGTAGCTGTCTGTTCCCTTGAATCGCATGCCTCGACGATAGCGCCGAGTGGGGTAGCCTGCCGCTGCGTTTCGAGGAGAGGAACCATTGCTCAAGTGGAAGCTGATGCTGACGACCTTGCCGTTCGTGCTCGCGGTCACCGGGTTCAAGTTGTTCCTGGAGTTCGGGGTGAAGTTCGGGGGCGTGGTCGAGTTCTCCGACGTGGGCGTGGTGCTCACGGGCGCGGTCTTTCTGACCGGCTTCCTGCTCGCCGGTACGATGGCTGACTACAAGGAGAGCGAGAAGCTCCCAGGTGAGGTGGCCACCACGCTCGAGGCCATCGAAGACATGTTCGCCCTGGCCGCGATGCAGAAGCCGGGCGTCGAGGGCAAGGTGCTCCAGCGGCACCTGCTCACCCTGACCGACGCGATCAAGAACTGGCTCGTGAAGAAGCAGACGACCGCGCAGGTCTTCGCGGCCACCTCGGCGTTGAGCGAAGCGTTCACCTACCTCGCGCAGAACGGCGCGAGCAGCACGGCGGGGTACGCGCTCTCACCGCTCGACAAGCTGCGCAAGGCCATCAGCCGCATCGACGTGATCAGCCGAACCGGTTTTCTGCCCCCGGCGTATGCGCTGCTCGAGGTCTTGCTGGTGATGATCCTCACCCTGATGATGGTTGCGAAGTTCAAGACCCCGGTGGCCGAGTTCGTGATCGTGCCCACCGTCGCGTTGCTCAACATCTACATGCTGCGCCTGATCAAGGACATCGACGACCCCTTCGACTTTGCCGAAGACGGCACCAAGCGGGGTGGGGCCGAGGTCGATCTTTTTCCCCTCGACGAGTACCGGGCCCGGCTGGCAGCGCGCCTCGCGTCGTCAGAAGTCCTGGTCGAAGGAGCCCGGCGGGCGGTCTGAGTGGTGCTTCAGGTAGGCCTTGAAGCCGGCGCGTGATTCGAGCTGGAAGTCGGGCAGCCGGGCGAGCGCCTCAGGGGCGAAGTGGTACTGCTCGATCACCAGGCTCGCGCGCAGGGCGCCTTCGGGTGCTTCGAATGCGCAGACCTCGTGAGCGAGATCCCCGCGGAAGTGGAGCACCGCGTTTTCTTCGGGCACCAGCCGGGCGATCTCCGAAGGGCCGCTCCACAGGCGAAGCTCGCCGCCTTTCTTCGAAGGAATGCTGAGGTAGAGCACCGAGACCACCTCGGGCACTGCGTCGTCGGTCTCACTGGGTTTGCGCAGCGTGGCGTCGATGTGGCGCGCCACCGTGCCCCCCGGTGAGACCAGCAGCACGTTCAAGTACCAGGCGTTGGGAATGCGGGTGAGCGTGCGGCGCCAGAACGGCGTGAGCGCGCGGACTGCGGGGGCGCCCAGCACCCGCTCGAAATGAGGGGCGAGCGCGGGAAAGCGATCGAGCACTCGCGCGCGACCGGCTTGACGAAAAGTAACGGCGAACCCGCGGCTCGACTCGAAGGGCCCGGCCAGGGTGCTGCCGCCCACCAGCGGCGAGGCGAGGAAGGTGTCCCTCAAGGCCTCGAATTGTGGGGCGGGGAGGGCGCGCCGGTGGCTCCAGTGTTCACGCACTGCGACATGGTGCCGCAGTCGCCGGAAACTTGCCTGTGGCTTCCTGTAGCGGACACTTGGGCCGTGTTGATCGAACGGCAGCAACGCGACTCGCGAGTCCGCTTTCAGCACCCCATCCGGGTGGTGACCCTCGAGGGTCAGCCACGCGTCATTCGGACCGTCACCTCGAACGTCTCACGCGATGGGCTGTTCCTGCGCATGCCCGAGCCGTTGCCGCCGGGCATGAGGGTGGCCCTGTCGCTGGAAGCCGGGGGCCGCGCGCTCGCGCTCGCTCAGGCCGAAGTGGTGTGGACCGGGGCAGACACCACCGAGGTCACCGAGCGTTTTCCAGGCTGCGGGGTGAAGTTCACCGAGTTCATGCACCCGCGCGCGGAAGAGCTGGTGCAGTACCTGGTACACAACCTCGACAAGGGAAAGCCGCTCGCGCTCGCACCGCCGGAAAAGCGGTGGATGAAGTGGTTCCCGCTTGCAGCTGGAGTGGCCCTGGCGGCGTGTGCAGCGCTCGCGGTCTTCGTCTTCTGGGGGGGAACTGAGCCTGCGCTGGAAGACGAGGTGCCAGCGGTGGAGTTCGTGGCCGCACCGCCGATCATCCACGTCTCACCCTTGCCCCTGGTGGGAGCGGGTCGGGGTGAGGTGACCGCGCTCCTTGCCCCAATTGAAGTCGAAGCGGCCCCGGCACCCGAACCCGTCGTCGAGCAAGCAC
>JAYTAT010000393.1:0-4285 GCA_043737315.1 Archangium sp. | reverse complement strand
CCCTTTCGCCGTGGGTTCAACAAGGCGTGCAGTGGCTGCTCGCCGTTCAACGGCCCGATGGGCTCTTTCCTTTCCCTGACCTGGGAGACGAGTTCCTGGCCGCACAGTCTAAATGTGCGCAGCGACCGGCAGCAGACCAGGAACAGTGCCAACGAGAACTCAGCACTGACCCCGCGCGACTGATTGGCCCCGCGAAAGCCGCCCTTCAGGCGCGTGGTGAGCGGGTTGAAGACTATTTTGTCGATGGCTGGCTGGTCCGCGACGTGGGCGCACTCGGGAACAATGGCGGCCTCCAGTACGACAACGGGGTGTGCGGCGAAGCCATCCTCATCGCAGGGCTGGCGCTCGATGACGCGCCCGCTCTGGCTGCAGCTCGAAAATCAGCCAACTGGGCTGCAACCCAACCGCTGGCGGCCAATTGGAATTACAACGCCTTCTCGGTGCGGTTGATGGCGGTGATGGCCCTGGTCGACGATGACGCTCGTTTGGGCGTGGCGGCGGTCGACCGGGCCTGGTGGGGCGTTCTCCCCGGACAACTCGCGAACGGTCGATGGTCTGACGGCCACAACGCTCGCGTGGTGTACCATGTCATTCTGGTCAATTCGCTCGGGCCCGTTCTTCCCTTTACCACCGACCGGCGCGCCGCTATTCAAAGCGCATTGCAGGCGGGGCTGAGCTCGTACGCCTCTGAAATCAGCCTGGCTCAAGGGACTGCGGGCGATGACCGCGCCACCCTCGCCCTGTTGGAAGCGACCGCCTCTCGCGCTTTGACTCCACAAGAAGATTCCACCTTGAAAACACTTCGGTCTGGAAGCGCGTCTGCGGCAGGGGTGCGGAATGCGGCTTTGGTCGACGCGCTGCTGGTCGAGCAAGGCAGACACCCCATTTGGAACCGCTTGGCAGCCGCCCTCAAGCCATGACGTGGTGCCTGCTCGACGCCGGAGCGCTCACTGCAGCTTGCGCCGCAGGTGGTTGAGCACATCCATCCGGGTGAGCAGGCCCACGAAGGTGCTGCCATCGACGACGATGGGCACGAAGCCCGCGTCGAAGAGCGGGAGAATCTCTTTCACCGGCGTCTTCACGTCGACCGTGCGCAGGCGGGTGGACATCACCTCGCGCACCGGCTTGCGCAGCTGGCCTGGATCATCCGAGGCTGACAGCAGCAGATCGGACTCGTCGATCATCCCCACCACCGTGTCGCCCTCGAGCACTGGCAGTTGCGAGATGTCGTAGAGGCGCATCCGCCCGAAGGCCACCGTCATCGGATCGTTGGGCGAGAGCGTCACCACCGAGTTGTCCGCGTAGCGGCGGGTGATCAGATCGCGCAGATCCCCCCGCTTCTCGCGCTTGATGAAGCCCTGGTCGACCATCCAGAACTCGTTGAACATCTTCGAGAGGTACTTGTTGCCGCTGTCGCACACGAAGGTGCACACCCGCTTGGGCGTCTTCTGCTCGCGGCAGAAGCGCAGCGCCGCGGCGATGAGGGTGCCCGACGAGGAACCGCCGAGGATGCCCGCCTTGAGCAGCAGCTCGCGCGCCGTCTCCAGGCTCTCGCCGTCGGGGATCGAGTAGCCGGTCTTCACGCCCTCGAGATCGAGGATCTTGGGCAGGAAGTCTTCGCCGATGCCCTCGACCACCCAGGAGCCCGCCGGGCCGAACTTCCCCGTCTTGATGTAGTCCACCAGGATCGAGCCCTGCGGATCCGCCAGCACCATCTCGAGGCCCGGAATCGCCTTCGCGAAGTGCCGCTTGAGGCCCGTCATGGTGCCGCCAGAGCCCACGCCGACCACCATCGCGTCGAGCTTGCCACCCAGCTGCGAGGTGATCTCGGGCCCCGTGCCGATCTCGTGGGCCAGCGGGTTGGCCGGGTTCTCGAACTGGTTGATGAAGTACGCGCCGGTCTCCTTCGACAGCCGCAGCGCGATGTCCTGGTAGTACTCGGGGTGTCCCTTGCCGACGTCGCTTCGGGTCATCACCACTTTCACGCCCAGCGCCTTGATGTGCGCGATCTTTTCCTGGCTCATCTTGTCGGGGATGACGAGCGTGAGGTGGTAGCCCTTCACCGCAGCCACCAGCGCGAGCGCCAAGCCCGTGTTGCCGGCAGTCGCCTCGATGAGGTGGGGCTGCTTCGCCGAGAGCTTCCCTTCGGCCTCGGCTGCGTTGATCATCGCCAGGCCGATGCGGTCTTTGATGCTCCCGCCGGGGTTCTGGTTCTCCAGCTTGAGGAAGAGCTGGCAGGGCCCGGTGTCAATCTGGGTCAGCTCGATCATCGGGGTGTTTCCGATGAGATCGAGCACCGTGCTGGGAATCGCGGGAGTCGTGTTGGGCATGGAAGGCAAGGTAGACGAAAGCGCCGCGCGAGGTGTGCGTAGGCGTGCCCGAGCGGCCAAACGGTCTGTGGCGCGATCTGTCAGACCCTCGGTGGCGCGTGCTCCAACGGAGTGGGCCCGTGTGCGCGCCTCGTAGTTGCACAGGCCGTTGCGGAGGAGTTCGGACGTCAGGCGATCGTTTGCCCGAACTAACTCTCCCTGCACCGAGATGCAGGCAAGACCGTTCCTCTCCTCTCACCAGGCCGACGCTTTCGGCATAGTCTTCAGCTCGCGTGTTCTTTTTTCTGCCTACCGGCTCTACCTCTGAGACCTCGCGCCGGCCGATGATCACCCTCGTGCTCGCCGCACTCTGCGTCGCGCTCTTCGTGTGGACTGGCTTCGTGGAAGGCCACGAACCCGAAGCGTTCGCTTTCCCGGAGGCGATGGCCTACGCGAAAGACCGTCCGTACCTGAGCGACGAGGACTACGACGGCGAGCTCCCGGGTGCTGCAGAGCTGGCCCTCGAGCAAAAGGAGCTCCAGCGACTGGTCTCGCTGGGGCTCGATCGTCAGGGCGGCGTCGAGCGCGCGTTCAGCTTGGTGCCCGCTCGTGGCTTCGCGCAAGTGGGCTGGCTCACGAACCTCTTCGTGCACTTCGATATTTTCCACCTGCTGGGGAACATGTTGTTCCTCTGGTTGGTGGGACCGCTCCTGGAAGAGGCGTGGGGGCGCCGCCGCTTCCTCGCGTTCTATCTGGCTGCTGGTCTGACCGCGTCGATGGTGCAGTTTCTGATCAGCCGCGGATCGGTCGCGAGCATCGGCGGCGCTTCGGGGGCGATCGCCGGCTGCATGGGTGCGTTCGCGTTGCGCTTCGCAGCCACGAAGATTCGCTTTCACTACTTCATCTGGTTCCTGCGCATCTTCATGGGCTCGGTGCACGTGCCCGCGTGGATCTGCGGAGTGCTCTGGTTTGGCCGTGAGCTGTTGGATCTCAAAGGAGGAGGCGCCAGTGGCGTGGCGACGGGCGCGCACGTCGGTGGCTTCGTGCTCGGAGGCATGGTGGCCCTGGGCATGAAGGCGCTGGGCTCTGAGAAGGACCTGCTCACCATCGCAGAATCAGACGAGGTGCGCGCGCGGCGTGAATCACTGATCGCCGACGCCACTTTTGCGCTCGCGCGCGGTGATGCCGAGCGGGCCCGCGAAGCGTTGATCGAACTGCAGAAGGAAGCGCCGGACTATCCAGGCTTGCCGTTGTTGCAGGGAGAAGCCGACGTGCGCGCGCAGCGAGGCGTGGCGCGATTGGAGAAAGCGCTGCGCCCGCTGCTTCCGACGCGCGATCGCAAGATCGAGCTGATCATCACGCGGCTGTGGCCCTTCATCGACCCGCAGGGCTTTTCACAAGCGTTCGCGTGGCAGCTGGCCGAGCGGTTGAAGATGTCCCGGCCCGCGGTAGACCAGGACATCGTTCAGGCCTTGCTGCGCACGGTGGCTGGTGGTGCGGGTGCGCTGGCCATCAAGGCGCGCACGCTGCTGGAAGGTGAGCCGGCCCGCGACCTACCGCCCGAATCATTCAGCGCCCCGGAGTCGCGCGTGTTGCCAGTGACCTTGTTGGGCGTGAATCCCCAGGGGCTCGAGCTCAACCTTGAGGGTGAGCAGAAGGTCGTGCCGTTCGCGGCGCTCGAGTCTGTGCTCGGAGGAGTCATTCCCGAGGACGGCCGTCGCGCGCTCTTCGTAGATTTGGTGATCAAAGGCTCCACCGGGCCGCGCACCGCCCTGCGACTGAGCGGTATCGACGCAGGCGTGATTTCCCTTTTCCCAGGCAAGTCGGTGCCTGAAGCGTGGAAGGCCTTCATCGAATCAACGCGACGTGCGGCGGGGGTGCAGGCTGGAGCGGCTGCGTGGGCGGAATTTCCTTCACAAGAAGCGCTCACCAACAGCTGGGGTCAATCGAAGTGAACTCGACCGCGAACTGCGAGA
>JAYTAT010000392.1:0-1625 GCA_043737315.1 Archangium sp. | reverse complement strand
CGCGAGTGGGTGATCGTGGCGGGTGTGCTGGTGCCGTTCGCGGTGCTGGTGGCGGCGGGGTTCTCCTTTTCTCTTGAACCTGCGCCTCCACTTCCCGTGGTGCCCGTTTCGCAGTCCCCTCTGCCTCTGGGCCCTCTGGGAGAGGGTAAGGGCCGAATCGAACCTGTTGTCCCCAGGCCTGAGAAACCCACGCTTCCTCCCGAGCTGGAGGCCCCCCTGAAGGCCGTGCTGCCCGAAGTGCGGCAGTGTTTCCGCGACCAGAAGCTCAAGGCCGCCCGCTCGGTGAAAGTGCGCTTCACCCCGACCCGCGATGGCGGCTTCGAGAAGGTCGAGGTCGACGAACAGAACCCCTACCTTGCCGCCTGTCTGGAGGATGTCTTCGCCGAGGTCGCCTGGCGCCCTGACGGCCGCCAGACCTTCGAGCCGGCTGCCCACACCTTCAGCTTCGACCCCTCGCCCGACTGACGTACAGTCTGAGGCCTCCGATGCCTGCGGTCGTAGAACCCCTGGGTCCCTCGCATGTCGCCGCGCTGCGGACGATGTTGTCACGCGATACGACCCACAACATGTACCTGCTGGGGCTGATGGAGGAGTTCGGCGTGGTGTCCGGCCCCATGCGCGCGCCGTTCACTTTCTTCGGGCGCTTCTTCGATGAAGAGCTGACCGCAGCGCTCTTCGTGGGTGGCAACGGTGGGCTGGTGGTGCCGTCGGCCTCGAGCCCGATTCACATCGGCGACATCGCCAAGAAGCTCGCGGGGAAGATCGTCATCCAATCGGCGATTGGCGAGCAGAGCGTGGTCGATTCGTTGATTCGGCACTTCAGCCTGAGCCCGAAGTTCATCAAGCCGCAGAAGCTCTTCTCGGTCTCGCCCAACGACCTGGGCCCCTTCACCAACCCACTGTTGCGCCCTGCCACCGTGGCAGACCTTCCGCAGCTGCTGCCCATCGCGGCGGCGTGCGTGAGGGAAATGGTGAAGCGCGACCCACTCGAAGAAGACGCGGTGGGTTTCGAGCTGCGCGTGCGCCAACGCGTTCAGTCGCAACGAACGTACGTCCTCGAAGAGAAGGGCAAGCTGGTCTTCAAGCTCGACGTCGGCAGCCGCTCGCAGTTCGGGGCCGAGCTCGAGGGGCTCTACACCGTGCCCGACGAGCGCCATCGTGGCCACGCGACGTTGTGCCTGGGGCAGATCTCGCGCTTCCTGATGTCGTCGTTGCCGCGGCTCACCGTGCGCGTCGATGACGAATCGCCTGCGTTCGCGGGTATCGCGCGCAAGGTCGGCTACCTGCAGGGCCGCGCGCAGAAGCTGCTCTGGGTCTGACGGCCGATCGCACCGAGGGCCTCGCTCTCAGTGAATCGCAGGGCGAATGGGCAACACGGCGATCAACGCCGCTTCTCCTTCGAGGAGCTCTGCCAGGCGCGTTTCAACGACCTCGCGTGAAGCGATCTCCAAAGCGAGTCTCAGGAACAACCGCTGGTGCCCATCCTCACTGGTCGCGAGCTCCGTGTAGAACCGCTTGAGCGAAGCGTCGGTGAGGCCTTCGGCGAGCAGCGACAACCGCTCTGCACTGCGCGCCTCGATGATGCCCGCGACCAGGAAGCGATCGAGTTGCCGATCTCTCTGACC
>JAYTAT010000391.1:0-4290 GCA_043737315.1 Archangium sp. | reverse complement strand
GCGTTCATCTCGAGCCTGGCCTGGATCTCGTATTTCGTGCAGTCGAAGCGGGTGAAGGCGACGTTCGTGGTGCCTTGAGCACGGCCGCCGCATCCATGATCCACCCGCGGCAGGTGCGGGCGCCGCAATGGCAACGCTCCTTGAGCTCGACGGGGAGCGCGTAGTCGTAGAACAGCTCGTCGCCCGGCTCGATCTCACGCAGGGCCTGCAGCTGCGCCCAGCCGTTGCCCCGCTTCGTGACGCCGGCCTCCACCACCACGTTCGGCTCGCAGGAGTGGTTCACCCAGCGCGTCTGATCCACCATGTCGAAGAAGACGCCCTCTTCCAGAATGAGCGAGTACCGATCGTCGCGGCCCTCCCCTTCGCGCCAGAGCACGCCGTCGACGTTGGTGATGACCGTGCCCGCTCGCCAATGGCGGGTGGCGATGACGCCATACCCCTCTACCGGAGAACGAACGACTTCCAGCCCAGGAGTGCGCGCCATGGCCGCTCTCTACACGCCGTCGTGCCGCTATAAGTACTCTCATGTCGACTCATCGCGCGACGGTGGAGTGGAAGAAGGAAGGCGACTTCAGCCGCAAGAAGTACCTGCGCACGCATCGATGGCGGTTCGATGGCGGCATCGAGGTGAAGGCGGCAGCCTCTCCATCAGTGGTACCAAAACCGTGGACAGTGGAAGACGCGGTCGATCCCGAAGAGGCGTTCGTGGCGGCCATCTCGAGCTGCCACATGCTCACCTTTCTGTTTCACGCGGCCAACGATGGCTTCGTCGTCGAGTCGTACGTCGACGAGCCAGAGGGGCTGCTGGCGAATGACGGTGGTGGCCAGTCGATCACCGAGCTGGTGCTCCGCCCGCGCATCGTGTTCAGCGGCGAGAAGACCCCCACCGCGCCAGAACTCGCTGAGCTGCATCACCGCGCGCATGAGGATTGTTTCATCTCGCGATCGGTGAAGACGAAGATCCGCGTGGAGAGCTGAGGTCAGCGGGCGAGCCGGGCGAACTCGAGCACCACGGTCTCGCTGATGAGCAGGCTCACCACCACCACGTGCGTGACGGTGCGCAGCGTGCCGGGTTCGCGTGAGCCGAGGCCGGTGAGCAGGCCTCCAATGATGGCGCCCACCACGCCGCAGATCACCGGCCGCAAGACGAAGCCGACCAGCGAGCCGGGATCGTCGCGGGCCGCACCGAGGCCCAACGCCAGCGTCACGCCGAGCAGGCCGCCCGAGATAACCCCGCCCGTGATCGCCAGCGGTGGTGCAGAGGGCTTATCACCCGTGAGCAGAGCGCCCGCCGCGTAACCACCAGCGAGCGCCAGGCCCGTCGCGCCGATCAGCAGCCCGTGCCACACCCGGTTGGAGGGCCCGCTGGAGTGGCGCGTCTCGGGCGAGGCCTGCGCGCTCATCGCGAGGACCACCATGCTCAGTGTCAGGGCCCGCCGCGTCACCCGCGCGACTGTACAGGTGCGGCACACGGGTTGCGCCCCGCAAGACGTGAACACACCTCGTGTCTTGCTGGCCACGTTGGTGGCAGTACTGCTGCTTGCGTATTCCGCCATCTCGCCGGCCATCGCTCGTGCTCCGTGACGTGGCGCTGCCGGTTCCCCGAGTCGAGCGCACGCGCGGTCGTCGCACGGCAACACCGCAAGTCGAGGGGTGGGCGCACTCTCGACTTCATCGCGGTCGAGCTGGCGATGAAGGGGGCTCTCTCGCGTGGTTCGGCCGGGGGGGTGCGCAGGCTGCGTTTCGGCCGATCGCCGGAGGAGCTGGCAATCGCCTGAGGCGGCGTTGCTCGTCGGCATGGGGAACTCACCGCATCGTTTCGATCTCGTTTTGTATCCCGCCACGGCGCGGATGCGGGGCAGCGCTGTCGCTTTTGAAGAGCCTCACCAGACCCCAAAAGAAAGACCCGGCAGGCGGCCTGAAGCGGCGCCGCCCGCCAGGTCCCCTCCGCCCAGCAGTTACTTGTGCTGGCCCTGCGGCGAGCCGGGCATACCGGTCGGGCTGCCCGTCGAGGCCGAGCGCTTAAAGCTCTTGTCCTCATCGGTCGCCTTCGAACCCGACATCTCCTCCCGCTTGATGCGCAGCTGGTTGTTCACGTCGGTCACTCCCCCGACTGACTCGACGAGATTCTCGAGCTGCCACTTCATGGTGCGGCTCGGCACGCTCCCCGTCAGCGTCACCTCGCCTCCCTTCACTTCGATCTCCACGTCGCTCGCGTCGACGTTGCCCATCTGGGAGATGCGATCGCTCACGTCTTCCTTGATGCGCTCGTCCGAACGTTTGTACCCCTTGGGGCCTTTGCCGAAGCGCGGCTGTTGCTGCTGCTGCTGGCCGCCCTGCTGCTGCCACTGCTGCTCACCGCGGTAATTCATGCCCATGCCCGTGTGTCCTTGTGAACCGCCGGAGCCACCCTGGCCGTACTGACCCTGGTTGCCCTGGCCGTAGTAGTCACCGCCCCCTCCTGCGAAGCCGCCGCTCTGACTGCCGTACGAGCTGCCCTGGCTGTAGCCTCCGCGGCCCGAGCCCCGCTGTCCGTAGTTCGGTTGGCTCTGGCCGTAGCCGCCCATGCCGTAACCCTGCTGCCCGTAGCCGCGCTGTTGACCGAAGTCCTGCTGGCTGTGGTTGCCCTGCTGATGGCCGTACCGGCCCGGGTCATCGCCCTCGAAGTTCCCTTCTTCGTCGTCGCCCCAGCTCTCGCCGCGGCCCCACGGCTGCTCGAACTGCCCGCCTTCGCGCTGTTCGCCTTGACCAAAGCCGCGGAGCTCCTCTTCGCCCCAGCCGTAGCCCTGGCTTGCCCCGCCCGGCTCGCGCTGGCCCTGGTGGCTTTGCTGCCGGTTCTCCGGGTTCCAGTTCCAGTTCTGCTGCGGCGAACGCCGGCTCTGCTGCATCTGGTGACCGCCGCGCGTGCCGCTGCCCTGGCCCTGCTGCTGATGCTTGCTGGCCTGACCGCGCTGCTGCTGCTGCTGCTGCTGCTGCTGCGAGTGATTATTTCGCATCGGGTTCTCCGTGCTGACTGGTTGGGGTTGGGGGTTTGAGGAATGTCGCGTGTGGCGGCGTGGCTCCTTGCAACTCAGACGCCACGCCCCCCGGGAAAGATGTCCTCGTGCTCTTCTTCGACGCCGCTCGATGATGTCGCGCAGCCCCTTCACCTTCGCGTCGAACGGCTCGTCGGTGACCTCGATGATTCGAGGGCCCGGGTTGCGCAGAATGCGGCGCACCAGCGGGCGCGCGCGCACGATATTCGCGTGGGCGCACCTCGCTGGTGTTGGGGAGACCGCGTTCACCAACGCCCACGTTCATCGCCTGCTTGATGAAAGCGCGTGATGCAAGCAGAGCGCCTCAGCTTGCGTGCGTGAGCACCACGCTGCCCAGCCAGGTGAGCTCTTCCTTCGTGGCCGGGCGGTCGCCGACCCGCACGTCGAACCGCCGGTACGGAAACGGCGCAAAAATGCGAGGCAAGATTCCGCACGGCTTGCGCCCGTTGCCTCAGCCAGAACGCGTCTTCGAACCGCACCGTGAGCCAGTCCTGCCACAGCGTGAGCTTGAGGCCGGTGTTTGCCAGTTCGAGCTTCAGGCGCTCGAGGCGATGCTGCACCAGCAGCGCGTGAATGCCGGCCACGTCGAAGGGAAACTCCATCCACAGGCTCAACCGCTCCAGCTGCCGCAGCAGGGGTGATTCGAAGAGCCAGGCCAGGTGGTCCGCGTGGTGGCGGAAGGGGTTGGGAGCCAATGCAAGCACACGCAAGGTGGAGAAACGTTTGAGCGCGAACACCTGGCGTTGCTCCTGCCGGCCGCGATCGGCCTGCAGCCAGGGCCCGGCGAAACCCAGCTCGTGCAGCCGCGGCCTGTCGGGGCCGTCGAGCACCACCTGCAGGCACGCGGCGTCGAGACCGGTGAGCACGGACAGGCGGGTGAGTGCGGGCGAGGCCAGCTCGCGGGCGTCTCTGATGGTCGTGCCGGTGACGTCGATGCGCTCCACCATGCGCCAGGCCGGGCTGTCTGCGCCGACGCCGTGCGGGGTGAGCACACAGGCGCGCAGGAAACCGCGATGAAAGTCGTGCAACGAGGTGAGGGCGGTGGTGGCACCCACGCCGACGCCCGGAACTTCGGAGAACCAGCGGCGCCAGTGGTTTTCTTCGAGGATCTGTTCTCGCGATTGTTGTTTCGGGGTGGCCTGACCGCGGGCCCGCCGCAGCTGCAGCGCGATGAACTCACCTCGTACGTCGCCGCGCTCGAGCAGCGCGTCAGAGAGCACCTGCCGGGGCGCGTCGTCATCGGGCGCCTCGGCCA
>JAYTAT010000390.1:0-1629 GCA_043737315.1 Archangium sp. | reverse complement strand
TGATGGCCCGGGCGATCGCCAACGGTCACACCGGCAGTTACCTCGCGTTGCGCGAACGGGGAGAGGTCGACGCGTAGCGAGCGGGCCTCACTGCATCGCTTTCCACAAAGCGGCGTACCGGCCACCACGCCCCATCAGCTCAGCATGAGCCCCCTGCTCGACCACCTTGCCGCGCTCGAGCACCACGATCTGCGCCGCGCCCTGAACACTCGCCAGCCGGTGCGCGATCACGATCGCCGTTCGCCCCACCAACACCTTCTCGAGCGCCGCCTGAACTTCCCGCTCACTCTCGGGATCCAGGTTCGAGGTCGCCTCATCGAGGATCAACACTGGCGCGTTCGCCAGCACCGCGCGCGCGAGGCACAACCGCTGCCGCTGCCCACCCGACAACGTCACGCCGCGTTCACCCAGCTGCGTCTCCAGCCCCTGGGGCAGCGCCTTGATGAACTCCCACGCAGCCGCCACCCGGCACGCGGCCTCGATTTCGAGAGCGCTCGAAAGAGGCCGTGCCACCAGCAGGTTCTCTTTGACTGAAGCAGAGAACAGCAAGGGCTCCTGGGTCACCAAAGCGAACTGCGATCGAATCGACGTCAACGTTCCGCGCGCGACATCCACCCCATCGAATCGCACCACCCCGCGCCCCGGCACCTCGAAGCGCAGCAGCAACGACGCCAGCGTGCTCTTTCCGCTCCCGCTCTCGCCCACCACGGCGGTCACCTTCCCCATCGGAATGGTGAGCGTGACGCCATCGAGCGCGACCCTTTCGCCCCACGAAAAGGCGACGTCTTCGAGGGTGATGGCCTCACGCAACGCAGCGAGCGTCTGCTCCCCGCGGTGGTCCAACTCCGGCAAGTGGAGCACTGCCTCGATGCGCTCCAGCGCGGCCGCAGCCCCGATGGCGAACTGACTGACCCGGCCGAGATCTTTGGCCGGCTGGTACACCAGCAACAGCGCCCCCAGGAACGACACCAGCGCGTCCGGCTCGACCGCGCGGGACCAAAGCGCCCACGCCAACGCGCCACCGATCGCGCACGACGCCAGGATCTCCATGATCCCCGGAACACCGGCCCGGGCCCACGCAGCGCGGGTGAGCGCGGTCTCGACCGCGGCCGTGCGGCGATGAAACCTTTCCAGCTCTGCCGCCTCGGCGTTGAAGGCCTGAATCGTGCGCAGCGCGCCCAGGCCCTCCTGCACCTGGCCTGCGATGCTACCGAGCGCCGCCTGCCCCTCGCGGGTGCGCCGCATCAAGGCCGCGGTCAGTCGCGCCGCGGGAAAGACGGCGACCGGCACCACCAGCAAGGTGACGATCGCAAGCTTCCACGACAAGGCGATCGCGACCGCAGACAGCACCGCGATCTGCAGCGTGTCCCGCAGCCAGCTCGCCACCGTGTACGTCGCAGCCTGCTCCACCGCCGCCACGTCAGAGGTGAAACGGCTCAACAAATCGCCCGACTACCGCGTGGTGCGCTGCTGCACCGACAACGAGAGCAGCTTCTGAAAGATCCGCCGGCGCAGCTCGATCACCACCTTCTGACCGAACAGCCCCACGAAGTAGAACTGGCCCAGGTACCCCACGCCCTTGAACGCACCGACGATCAACAACAGCAGCGGCAACACGTAGAGCGTGTG
>JAYTAT010000389.1:0-4295 GCA_043737315.1 Archangium sp. | reverse complement strand
TGCTCTCCGGCTACCTGCTCTCGGCGCAGGGCGATCGCATGTTGATGAGCAACTCGGTGGAGGGGCGTTTTCCCTTCCTCGACCACCGGTTGATCGAGCTGGCGGCGCGCATGCCCGACTCGTTCAAGCTGCGGGGTCTCGACGAGAAGTTCATCTTGAAACGTTTCGGTGCGGGCCGCGTGCCCCGCCGCGTGCTCGAGCGCACCAAGTTCCCCTACCGCGCACCGGCCGCTGAGGCGCTGGTGGGTGCCTCGGCCCCCGCGTGGTCCGAAGAGCTGCTCAGCAAGAGAGCCGTCGACAGCGCGGGCGTGTTCGACGGCACCAAGGTCGAGAAGCTGCTGGCCAAGCTGCGCAAGAGCACCACCGCCCCTTCCGAAGCCGACGCGATGGCGTTGATGGCCGTCACCTCGTCGCAGCTGCTCTGGCGGCAGTACTTCGATGCGCCTCCGAAGATTCTCCAGGCGCACCTCGACGCGGTGGAGCTGCTGCCCGTCTCCCGCGCGACGGAAGGCTGGGGCGAACACCTGGCCATGTCGCGCCCGGGTCTGGAGAGCCAGCCTTGAACGGTCCTGTGAGCTGGTTGCACGAGCACGCCAGGCGCACCCCGAACGCGCCCTGCATCGGCACGCCCGGGGGTTGGGTGACGTGGGCTCAGGTGCAGGCCCGCGTCGAGACGGTGCGCGCTCAACTGGCGAACGCCGGCGTGGTGCCGGGCAGCCGGGTGGTGCTCGCGCTCCCGAACGTGGTGGCCACGGTGGTGGGCTGGCTCGCGGTGCAGTCGCTGGGCGCCACCAGCGTCGAGCTCGATCGCGAGTGGAGCGAGAGCGCGTTGGCTGAAGCGGTCCGTCAAGCCAAACCTGCCCTGGCGTTGATCAGCGGGAAAGACACGCGCAAGTGGTTGCCGCTGCCGGTCGCCCGTTTCGTGGTGGTGCACCCCGCGCAGCCGCCCCCAGCGCTCGAGGCCCTGCTGGGTGAGCGGTACGCGGGGTGGATCTCCGAAGAAGGTTTGAGCGCATTCGAGGGTGAGGGCCCCGATGAAGCGGTCCCCGACGTGGCCCAGGTGGTGTTCACCTCGGGCAGCACCAGCACTCCGCGCGGCGTGCTGCAGACCACGCGAAACCTGTGCGCAAGCACCGACGGAGTGGTGGCGTTTCTCGAACTCACCGCGGCCGACCGCGCGATGTTGGTGCTGCCGCTTTTTTACGTCTACGGCAAGAGCGTGCTGCTCTCTCACCTGCGGGTGGGCGGCTCGGTGTTCATGGATCACCGCTTCATGTACCCGCGCCTGGTGATGGCGGCGGTCGGCTCGGAGCGCTGCACCAATTTTGCCGGCGTGCCGTTGACGTTCGAGAGCTTGCGACGCCGGGTGGATCTTTCGCAGGTCGATCACTCCAGCCTGCGCTTCGTGACGCAGGCCGGCGGGGCGATGCAACCCGAGACCATCGCGTGGACACGCGCCGCCTTCGCGCCCGCTCAGGTGTTCGTGATGTACGGCCAGACAGAAGCAACCTCGCGGCTCAGCTTCCTTCCCCCGGCCCTGGCGTCGGACAAGCGGGGAAGCGTCGGTCGCGGAATGCCGGGCGTCGAGCTGCAGGTCGTCACCGAGCTCGGTGAGAGGGTGGCCCCGGGCGTCGAGGGTCACCTGGTGGCGCGGGGGGAAGTCATCATGCGCGGCTACCTCGATGCGCCCGAAGAGACCGCGCGGGTGCTGCGCGACGGCTGGTTGTGGACGGGCGATCTGGCCACCCTGGATGCAGACGGTTTCGTCTTCCTCACCGGGAGGGCCAAACACGTGCTCAAGCTGGGAGGCCACCGCGTGGCACCGGCCGAGCTCGAGCGGGCCCTCACCTCGCGCGCCGGCGTGAGGGAAGCGGTGGTGGTGGGCGCGCCCGATGGGCTGGAGGGCGAGGTGGCGATCGCCTTCGTCATCAGCGACGACACGCAGCTCGACTCGATTGCGTTGCTCAAACACTGCCGCTCATTGCTGCCCGCGCCGCGGGTGCCGAGGCGGGTGGTGCTGGTGCTCGATTTTCCCCGCAGTACGTCCGGCAAGGTGCTGCTCGGTGAGCTGCAGCGCCGCGCCGCAGAGCTCCACTCCCCGGAGATTCCATGAGCACGTTTCACGAGGCCCTCGAGAAGTTGGAAGCCCTCATCGCCGCGCGACGGGTCGAGCCGATGCGGCCGCGCCGTCAACGCAAGGCGCTCTTCGAGCTTTCCAGCCCGCAGCCGCCGCGTCAGGCCTGCCGCCCGGTGCCGATGCGACCGCGTGCAGACCCATTCATTCCCAAGGAGGCACCATGACGGCGTTCAACAAAGACGTACTGAAGCTCGACCTCGAGGCGAAGGCAGAAGAACTCTCTGGAAAACTGCAGACCGCGGTGCTCAAGACGCTCAAGCGGCGGGGCCTGGTGGTGGCCGTGTCGGGCGGCATCGACAGCGCGTGCGTGCTGGGGCTGGCGGTCAAGGCGCTGGGGCCCAGGCGGGTGTTCGGCCTGCTGCTGCCCGAGCGCGACAGCTCGGGCGAGAGCTCTGCGTATGGCCGCAAGCTCTGCGAAAAGATGGGGGTCGAGTTTCAGCTGGTGGACATCGCGCCGATGCTCGAGGCGTCGGGCTGTTACCGCATGCGCGATGAGGCGGTGGCTTCGGTCGACAAGGGCTTCAAGCCGGGCATGCCGTGGAAGATCGTCTCGAACGGCAATCGCCTCGACTCCGACGCGGTCAACGTGTTCTCGGTGGTGGTGCAGCGGCCTGACGGTGAAATGGTCAAGACGCGGCTGACGCCCCGGGCCTATCTGGAGATCGTCGCGGCGACGAACTTCAAGCAGCGCACGCGCAAGATGATGGAGTACTTCCACGCCGACCGGCTGATCTACGCCTGCAGCGGCACGCCCAACCGGCTCGAGTACGACCAGGGCTTCTTCGTGAAGCTGGGTGATGGCGCGGCCGACGTGAAGCCCATCGCGGGGCTGTACAAGACGCAGGTGTACGCCATGGCCCGGCACCTGGGCGTCATCGACGAGATCCTCGATCGAGAGCCGACCACCGACACCTTCTCGCTCGCGCAGTCGCAGGAGGATTTCTATTTTTCCCTGCACTACCGCTCGCTGGACATGGTGCTGTGGGCGATGAACCACGGCGTGCCGGCGGAAAAGTGCGGCGAGGTGCTGGGCTTCAGCGGCACGCAGGTGCAGCGCGTGTACGACGACCTCGAGCAGAAGCGGCGCACCACGGCGTACCTGCACGCGCCGCCCGTGTTGCTCGACGAGGTCAGTGAGCTGCAGCCGTACGCGCTCCAGTAACCCCTGTGCTCCCTCTCCCTGCCACAGCGGGGAGACCGTGCGCTTCGAACGCCCGCCCAGTCGAACGGCCAGCCACTGGCGCGATGAGTGCAGACATTCGCCGGGCGGGTTTCATTGGAGGGGCAGAATCATGGCAATCGATGTGGTGACGGGCGCGACGGGGCATCTGGGAAACGTGCTGGTGCGGGAGTTGCTGGAAAAGGGGAACACGGTGCGCGCCGTGGTGCAGCCCGGCGATGACGCCGCGTCGTTGTCCGCGCTGCCGGTCAAGAAGATCCACGCCGACATCCGAGATCGCGCTGCGCTCCGCAAAGCCTTCACCGGTGCCACGCGCGTCTTCCACCTCGCGAGCGTCGAGAGCCACTTCAGGAGCCACCGCTCGAAGCTGCACGAGGTGAACGTCGGTGGAACGCGCGCGGTCATCGCCGCATGCCAGGGCGCGTGGGTCGAGCGCCTGGTGCACCTGGGTTCTGTGCATGCGCTCAGCGGGCCGCGCGATGGCGTGCTCGACGAAGAAGCGGGCTTCAGCGCCACGCCTTTGGCCAGCGTGTCCGCACAAACGCGCGCCGAAGCGTGCGCCGAGGTGCAAGGACTGGCGCGGGCCGGCGACCTCGACGCGGTGTTGGTGCTGCCGACGGGGTTGGTGGGTCCGCTCGACGCGCGGGTCTCGGCGGTGGGCCGGCTGCTGCTCGATCTCGCTGCGGGCAAAGTGCCCTATCTGCTGTCGGGCGGTCACGACTGGGTCGACGTGCGCGACGTGGCACGGGGCACGGTGCTGGCGGCCGAGCGCGGGCGCAGCGGGGAGGCCTACCTGCTGGGCTCAGAGCGGTTGTCGCTGCTCGACATCGCCGAGGAGGTCTCGAAGCAGACCGGTGCGCCGCTGCCCAAGCTGCTGCCGCCATGGTTGGCGCGGGCGTTGGCGTGGCCTTTCCTCGAGACGCTCTCGCGGCATCACACGCTGCTCACCTCGTGGGCGGTGCACGCGGTGACGGCACC
>JAYTAT010000388.1:0-4300 GCA_043737315.1 Archangium sp. | reverse complement strand
GGAGGCGGCGCAGTGGGTCAGCGCGCAGAAGAGAAGCAGTCGGTGCATGCACATGCTCCTAGCGTGGGAGCTCGGCTGAGGGCGAGCAGGCATTGTCTCCCCTGGCGCAGGCGCCTTCTTCAAGACTCTCCTTCGCAGGATTGGGTCGGGTGATGAGGATCATCCCCCTGCTGCTCGGGCTGTCGGCGTTCGCCTGCGAAGTACCTGAAGCGCCTGATGCGGGGAGGCCCGTCACAGACGCCGGAACCCGTGACGCAGGGCTCGATGCGGGCAACCTCTGCGAGGCGCCCTCGCTCCACACCCATCCGGCAGCAGCACGTGCAGGTGGGGAGTAAGTTGGAGCGCCCCTCCGAAGAGCTGCAGAAACCCGACAGCGCCTCCCTTCAGCGCGCCCCGGGACCCCAACTGCTTCGCCCGCCCGCGCTGCCACCTCCACACCGCGCGCACCAGCCGTCGCTCCACCGCCCTCACCAGCGAGGGCTGCTTGAGCGTTTGTTTCGATTGCGGAGCAATTGCGAGGAAGATGCAGCCTTGGTCCATTGGGAGCGGAAGTGAGCCCGACGAAGTTGCCCCTCCCCAGCGAGATGGTGGTCCACTGCAGGCTCGGCCCGCGCCCCCGTGCCGCGACCACCTCGAGCGGCGCCCGCTTCGAAGCCGAAGGCGCCCGCTGAGCTCGCTGTTGTTAGCAGCCCACGTCGTTCTCTGTTCATCGCCCCCCTGGGATCTCAGCCTCAATCGAGGCGACAACTTCCCTGACACAGGGGGCTCACCTCAGGCCAGGCTCGATGAACTGCCAGAACGCTCCGCTCTCGTAGAGCCCGTCGAGCCAGTACTTCACCCATCCCGAGAACGGCAGAAGCACGAGCATGTACCAGAACTGCCCGTCGTCAGCTCTTCGGAGCCAGCGGGAAGGCGTGAGCCCCAAACCCTCCACCCCGAACGTGAGGCAGCCGAACAGCGCCAGCCCTCCAAAAGCAGAGATGCAGGAGTGGACGATGATGAGCCACGCGTAGGCGCTGGGGATGGGCGCTGAGAGATACTCAGCGATCCGGTCGTACAACATCCACCCGAACATCGAGCAGTAGAACGCGAAGGTCAGCGACTTCCTCGAATACAGCAAGTGCAACACGAGCGCGGCATAGAACACCGGGAGCAGGATGACGGGAAAGGCACTTCCGTCCTTCTCTTGGAATTTCCAGAAGAACCCCATCCACAGCATTCCCGAGTGAACGCTCGCGACGGACACCACGATGGTCCCGCCGATGTCCCCCTTCGACAGGGTGACGAACGGGATCTTGTCCCCGACGAGGAGCGTCAGCAGGTAGCAACCAGGCGTGATGAGGTACGGGAGGAGGTCGAGGTTCATCGGGGCGTACGCTACTTCTCGCGGATGCCGGTAGGCGGACTCGCCGAGCTTCTCCATCAGGGCGCCCAGGCCCGCCTGCAGTGAGCCCGGCGCGGCCCGCTCCGCCTCTGGATGCGAGGTAGCCCTTCAGCCCCAGAACTTCCACCAGCGCGCTTGTTTCGGCGGCTGCGGGGGCGGCCGGGGAATGAAGATGGCGACCCCTTCTTCAGGCTCCCCCTCTTCCATTCGCGGCTTTCGCTGCGCGGGCAAGGCGCCGCGAAACGCGTCGAAACCTGCGGGCAGGCCTTGTTCGAAAACCCCCTCCTCGAGCGCGGCCAGGCAACTTTCACAGCCGGGCGTGATCAGCGAAGGCCCGGGTGCAGCCTCCGTAACGATAGATGCCGCTGAGCGCCGCTTCGGTGTCGGGCGAGTGCAGCGTCATGGGCACCCACCCTTCGGCACCCAGCAGCTTTCGCTGGGTCTGCGCGCGCAGCAGGTACAACCCCGCATCACCCGACTCGAAGGCCAGCAGTTGCGGTCAAGAAGCCGAAGCGCCGTGGTCGCCCACGATCAACAACGCATCGGCCGCGTAGGCGATCAACGCGTCACCTTCGGCATCGAGGGGAAGCGCGCGGCCCACCCACCCGCTGAGCACCTCGCGGGGCGGCGGCTGGTTGCCGGTCAACGCGAAGACCTTCGCCTCGGCGGCCCGGGCTTCGTCGGCGTACCAGCCGATGAGCGCGCTTACGACCTCACCCGCCTTCACCTGCTCGAGAAGCAGGTGAGTCAACGGCCACCGAATGGTCAGGGCTGACCCGCCACCCCAGGTGAGCTTCGACCCTCGTTGCGCGGCGTTGACCTTCGTCGATACTGACTCGTGATGAAGCCCGCTTTTCTCTCGAGCCGTCAGTCCACCCAGAGCGCCGCGTGGCCGAACAGCGGCACGGAATATCTGCGGCTCCAGGGTCCCACCGCAGACCTGCATGAGCAGCGGCTCTTTCTCGTCGCGGGTGGCACGCTCGACGTGATGGCCGAAGCGCTCGGCGGCGTGGGTCTGGGCCGCATCGGGTACACGCCGGGGCTGCAGGTGGCGCTCAAACGGGGCGCTGCATTTCTGACCTATCGCTTCACCGTGCCGCTCACGGCGCAGGTGGGTGCGTGTTTTCAGGTGAACTGCCACGGGCACGATCAGGTGCCTGCGTTTCACTTCGTGATCGAGGTCGGTTCGCTGGCCTCCTGAATGCAACCAGGGGTTGTGCCGAACAGGCCTCTGGAGGTGTGTGATGTCGTTTTCCCGAACGTGCTGTGTGTGGGTGCTCGCTGCCATGGCTGCTGGCTGCGGCCCCGCGCTCGAAGAACCGCTGCTTTCGCTCTCGCCTGATCGTTCCTCGTTCGATGGAAACACCGAGCGGGTGGTGGTGCGGATCCGCGGGTGGGCCCTGGGTGGAATTCCCGCAGAGGGTCAAGTGCACCTCACCTCGCCCGTCGGCCACTTCGTCGAAGGCGACGTGGTGACGCTGACCCAAGGCTTCGCCACGGCGACCTACGCCTGTTCACCCGAAGAAGAGGCCGCGTGCTCGGGGCCGGTGCGGCTCGCAGCAGAATGGGGTGACCAGCACGCCACCACGCAGGTCAACATCGCAGCGGCTTTGGTGATCGCGCCGGTGAAGTGGGAAGTGGTGTCGACACGCACGGCGGCGCCCCTGCTGGCGATCGCCACGGCGCCCGATGGCTCGGCGTGGGCGGTGGGCGAACGCGGCGTGGTGGTGCAGTTGATCGGCCGGCAGTGGCAGGTGATCGCCAGCCCGGTGCGCACGAGGCTGCGCGCGATCACCTTCGACAAGGCCGGCAAGCCGGTGATCGTCGGTGATGAAGGCGTCATCCTACGCTCGATCAACGGAAGGCTCACCCGCCTGCCCCTCCCCGCCAGCGACTCCTTCTCGGCCGTCGCGATGGATGATGATGGCTTGCTGCACGTGGGGTCTGAAGCCGGGCTGCTCTCGATGCTCATCGACGACGCGCTCGAGCCGAAGCTCGATCTGCGCACGCCGGTGCTCGGCATGGCCCGCCAGGGCGGCGACGTGTGGGCCAGCGGCGAGGGGCTGCTGGCGCGCTTCTCGGCCTCGCAGTGGATGAACCTGCCCATGCCGCTGACGGCGAAGTTGACGGTGGTGCAATCGGGCCCCGACGGACTGTGGCTGGGTGGCGAACGCGAAGGCGCAACGACGGTCACCGGAGTCGTCGTCACGGGGCCCAATCCCGGTTGGCGCAGCACCCTGCTGCCTGAGCCGGTGAAGGCTTTCGCCGAGGTGCCAGGCGTGGCCGAGCGATTCGCGCTGACCACCACGCATCTCTATCGACAGCTCGAAGACTCGGCGTGGGCTCCCATCGATATCCCCGCAGCGGGCATCGCGATGACCAGCCGCACGCGCAGTGACCTGGTCATTGTCGGGCCGGGAGGCTTCTCGCTGTTGCGCGCGCCGTAATCGGCCTTACTTCATCACGCACCCGCGGGCCGAGCGGCGCGCAGATAATTAACTGTCACAAGAATCGACACGGCCGCGTTGAGGGAATTGAACCCCTCAGCAAAGGATGGCCCGCATGTCGTTCTCGCCCCGCACCCCGTCTTCCGCCGCCCCGTATGAGTCGTCTGGTGGCCGCCTGGTCACCACCGATGGCCGCGCCCTGCCCCTCATCGGCGCGTCACTCGCAGCCGACGCGAAGGGGGGTCTCGTGCGAATCACGCTCGAGCAGACCTTCCGCAATCCGCACGACGAGCCGCTGCGCGTCACGTACTCCTTGCCGCTGCCTGCTGACGGCGCGGTCAGTGGGTTCGCGTTCCGCATCGGTGAAGAGCGGGTGGTGGGCCAGGTCGACGCGAAGGCGCGCGCGCGGCAACGTTTCGAAGACGCGATCCTCGAGGGGCGCACCGCGGCGATCCTCGATCAGGAGCGC
>JAYTAT010000387.1:0-4306 GCA_043737315.1 Archangium sp. | reverse complement strand
TCGGCGAGCCTTCAGGGGCGTTGCCGCAGGTGCTCTTCACCGTCACCGGGCGCCGCTCGTTGTTGGAGCTGTCGGGCGAGCTGCTGCGGTTGGGCTGTGACCGCCAGGAGCTCTCCATGGTGCAGTCGCCGCACGCGCATGCCCTGGTGCGGGTGGTCGACCCTCCGTGGTTCGTGCTTTCCCGTGCGCTCGACCACCTCGATGGCTTGCGCGCGTTCGTGCCGACTTCACCTGGCCAGGAACGGTTGTGGACCGAGGTGAGCTGGTCTCATCCGCTCGACGCCACGTTGGAGGCGCCCGACGTGGGCATGGTGCTGATGACCCGCGAGGGGCCGTGGTGGCGGATCTCAGACAGCGAGTGGATCGACATCGATCAGCTGGTGGTGCCCGTGGGCCTGGGCGCGGTGACGAAGCTCGAGCCGAAGCTCGATGCGCCCAAAGTTCAGGTCACGCTGTGCCTGGCCCGCGCGGCCCGCCCCGAGCCCGCCACGCTCTTCGTGCTTCCCGCGGGGCAGGGCGCCGTCGAAGCGCTCGTGCGGTCCACGCCTGAAGCGCAGCTGGAGAACATCCTCTTCGTCGTCTCGGGAGCGCTGGTGGTGTTGCGCGCCCGGCCTGGCCGCGAGGCCAACTCAGGCGCGTTGCCGGGTGACGCGTACTCGCGCGTGCTCGACATGCCGAACCTGTTTGCACCGACCACGCTCACGGTCGAGCCGCCGCTGCGCCGCGATCGTTTGCGCACGTGGCTCGCGCCCGACCCAGATCTCATCACCTGGCTCGAGCCCACCGCCGGTGGTTTTGGCCGGCGTTCGGTGCTCGAAGCAGCCTTTCGGCCGCTGACCGAATGGGTCGACTACGTCATCGACGGCGCCGCAGAGACGCTGCAGACCTGGGCGCGTTCGGCCCGCTTCGACTTCGAGCCCTTCGTCGCGCTGGAAGACGCGCAGCCGGCGACCGGCGAAAATCGAGAAGACGAAGACGTGCAACGCAGAGCGCCACGCAACCGGCGTGAGCCGCGGGCGTCGACCCCGCGCGAATCGCAGGCCGCCGAGACCTCACAGCGAGCGTCGATGCCCGTGGTGGCCATCGAGTTGCCCAGCAGCCTCTCGGAAGCCGAAGCGGTGGTGGCGCGCGAAGAGCAGGGCTTCCTCGAGCTCGAGGCGGGCGCAGATTCCCCCGCGCGCCGGCACGCCTGGGTGCGGCTGGCCGAGATGTACTCGCGGGTGCAGCGGCCGCGTGACTCGGGCATGGCCTGGGCGCACGCGCTGTGGGAAGCGGGCCCCGAAGATGCGCTGCGCATGGCGCGGCGTTGGGCCGACACCTCGGGCGTTCGTCTCGAGGGGCTGCTCGCGCACGCCGCGCCCAACGTCGAGCAGACCCGCGGTGCCGTCGCGCACCTGCTGGCGGCGGCGCTCGAGTCGAACCAGAGCATCGCGGCGCGCGTGACCGACTGGGTCACCTTCCTCGACAGGTTCAGCGAAGATCTCGACGTGCGCAGCTACTGGCTGGGCAAGCTCGCGGTCTCGCGGCTGGCGGGCGGTGACGCCTTGGGCCTCGCGCGCGCTCGTGACCGGGTGCTCGCCCGCGTGCAGGGTGGGCTCTCGCTCGATCGCGACGTGCCCCGGTTGCTCCGCGTGATGGGTCAGGCGACCGCCGCCGGTGCAGGTACGGGCCGCGCGATGCGCGTCGGGGCTCAGCTCGAAGCGCTGCTCAAGGCGTTCGAAGAGACGCCTCGAAAACGGTCTGCGGTCGAATCGTCACCTCATCTCACCCGCGCGTACGTCGGCCTCGAGTTCGCGTGGGGCTTCGCTCGCCTGGCCAACGCTGAACGAGCGCGTCAGCTTCGCGACGCCGCGCTGGCGGTCCTGGATCGGAAAGATGCGGTGCACGGGTACCTCACCCGGGCCTACGTGGCGCGCATCGAACAGGCGCTCGAAGGCGTCGCGCCGTACACGCCGCTCGCGCCCGAGATCAACGGCCTGCTCACCCAGCTCGAGTCGCTCGATCGGTACAAGGTCGATCGCCTGCGCCAGTTCAGCCAGGTGCTCGAGCCGCAAGAACGCCTCGAGGCGATCAGCGCGTTCTGGCGCAACAACACGCGCGAAGGCCGGGGCGAAGAGCTCGGCGCGCTGCGTTCTCTGCGTGAGCCTGCAGAGCTGCTCAAGGCCATCCAGTCGCGCATGAGCGTGGCGGCCGACGCACAGCTGGGGGTGGAGGAGCGGGTGCGGTTGATCGACGGCCTGCTCGACTACCTTCCTCAGCTGCCCGAGTCGCAGGCGCTCCCGTTGCTGCAGCGGTTCCTCACCATCGGTGACGCGCTGGCGGCCAAACACCGCGCCGTGGTGCTGGAAGACGCGCTCAAGGTCGCAGGTCACTTCGGCCGGGCCGCGCTGGTCAAGCAGCTCGTCTTGCAGCTGGGCAACGCGATCAAAGAAGTCGGCGGCGAAGGCGTGGGCGAGATCGGCGGCCTGCTCGTCTCGGGCGTGCGCAGCCTGCGGCGCGTGGGTCTGCGTGAAGAAGCAGGCGAGCTGCTCGCGCGTGCCTCGACGGTGCTCAAGGGTGAAGACGTGCCCACCTTGCAGGCGCGGCTCGGTTTGGCTTCGGGCTTCATGTACCTGGGCGCCTTCGCGCAAGCGCAGCCGATCATCGACGAGTCGCTGGGCCGGCTGAGCCGCGAGTCGGGCTTGATCATCGCCGAGCGCATCAAGCTGACCCGCGCGACCGCGCAGGCGCTCTCGCACGCTTCGACCGAGCTGGCGTTGCCAGGCCTGCTGCGGGTGGCGCAGCAGCTTCCGTGGATCACCGACAGCTTCAACACCAACTCACACTTCTGTTTGTCGATGGTCGACTTTGCCGACGCGCTCGTTCTGGGGCACGTGGGCGACGACTTGACGCTCAATGAGACGACCCGCCGCTTCCTCGACGAGGACGAGTATCTCGTTCGCCGCCGGGTGCACCGCGACGTGGGAGGAGACACATGACGCAACCTGCGAAGCCCAGAGATCCGCTCGACACCGTGGCCGAGATGCCGCTCGAAAAGCTTCAGGCTGAAGCCCAGGGCCTGCGCGACCGCCTCAACCGCTTTCGGCTCGGCCTCGGCCGGCACTTCGTCGACAAGCAGCCGCTGATCGATCTGATGCTGGTGGCCGCGGTGGCGCAGGAGCCCCTCTTGCTGGTCGGGCCCCCCGGCACGGCGAAGAGCGATCTGGTCATCAAGTTCAAAGACGCGTTGGGCATCGAGGGCTCGGACTACTTCGAGTACCTGCTCACGCGTTTCACTGAGCCCTCTGAAGTACTCGGCCCCATCGACATCAACGAGCTGCGCAACGGCCGGTACATTCGCCGCGAGCGCGGCAAGCTGCCCACCGCGCGGTTGGTGTTCCTCGACGAAATCTTCAAGGCGAGCTCGGCGATCTTGAACTCGCTGCTCACCGTCATCAACGAGCGCAAGTTCTACCAGGACGGCGTGGCCGTGCCGGTGAAGCTCAAGATGCTGTTTGCCGCGACCAACGAGATCCCCGAGCACAGTGAGCTGGGTGCGCTCAAAGATCGTTTCGTGCTGAAGGCCGCCTGCCGCTCGGTGCAGGAGACCCACTTCATCGAGCTGCTCGACGCCGGTCTCGATTCGCAGACGAACAAGGACCTCAACCAGAAGCCGTGGGTGGAAGGTCACGCGAACCTGGAAGACCTGCTCAAGGCGCACCGCTACCTGACGCTGCTGATGTCGCGTCGCGAACCGCGTGATCGTGAGCTCTTTTTTCGCGACGAGGTGATGCGCGAGTTCCGCCGCGTCATCCGCACGCTGGTGCGTGAAGACGAGGTGTTCGTCTCTGACCGCAAGCTCATCAAGCTGTACCGCCTGTTGCGCACGCGTGCGTGGATCGTTCACGGTGGCGCGGTGGAACGTGAAGATCTTCAGCTGCTCGCCTACCTGGGTGAGACGCGAGAAGAGATCGACCTGCTGGAAGAGAAGGTCCCCCGCCTCCTGGGAATCAGCTGAGGGGCCGAGGCTCCTCCCAATTCCAAGACCGCGATTCCCATTCCTGAGAAAGCAAGCCCGCTGGACCTGCGCTAAGACGCCCCTATGTCTCGAATCGCCAAGAACAACGCGCCCGTTCCCGCTGCCCCCCAGCCGCCGCCCGCGGTTGCGCCCGCACCCCAGGCCGCCGCCCCGGTAGCCCCGAACGCGGGCTGGGCGGTGAAGGGCACCGCACCCGTCAAACCTTCCGCCCCGGCTGCGACCTCGGCCGAAGTGGCGACCGCCTTCTTCACCGCCTTCAAGAACAAGGACGTCGCGGCCTTCGAAAAG
>JAYTAT010000386.1:0-4308 GCA_043737315.1 Archangium sp. | reverse complement strand
CACGATGCGTCTTGTCCTCGGCCTCATCATCCTCTTCGCGTCTGCGTGTGGCGTCACCAACGTCGACGAGAACGCGCTTGCGCTCGAAGTCAGCGGCGGGGCGATCGACGGCATCGTCTTCGTGCACGGCATCAACGGCTCGGGCGCCGACTGGGACACCATGGTCGAGCGCTTCAAGGCCGACGGCTGGCCCGCCGAGCGGTTGATCGCGCGCGGGTACTCAAATGAGAAATGGGGCTGCAACACCAGCAACGCCTCGGAACTCGCGCAGTGGGTCGATGAGCTCGCGGCGAGCGGCGCCAAACGCATCGCCATCGTCGCGCACAGCATGGGCGGCCTCAGCTCGCGCTACTACCTGCAGCGTCTGGGCGGCGCGGAGAAGGTTGCGACGTTCATCACCCTGGGCACCATGCACCACGGGCTGTTCGCCTCGTGCCTGTCGCCCGTGAAGGTGTGCGTCTGGCAGGAGCTCTGCCTCGCCGGTGACTTCCTGAAAGACCTCAACGCGCGGCCTGCCACACCCGGGCCCACGCGCTGGGTGTCGATCTTCAGCACCGGCGATGAGATCGTCTCTGCGCAGAGTTCACGGCTCGTGGGCGCGCAGAACATTCAGCTCGAAGGCCTCGGTCATGACGGGCCCAGGGGGTTGCAGGACACCGAAGAGGTCTATCGTCAAGTGAAGGAGTCGCTCTAAGCGCTCAGCGATTCCAGTTCTGAGAGAGCGCGCTCGAGACCTTCGAGGGTGTCAGCCAACTCATCGGGAATGGCGCCCTCGAGCGCAGGCTGCGGCGTTCGCGCCCAGTGGCGTGCGAGCGCTTCGTCGCCGAAGACCTTCGTCGCCACGTTCAGCAGCCTGGCTCGGCGCAGCCTCAGCACGGGGACAGCGCAGTTCACGTCGATGTGCCATGGCACGTCGACGGTGAGCGCGCTCCAAGACCCGTAGCGCTGCGCCCCGGCTTGTCGATGAGCCACGCCGTCAACGAGCCCGCCGCGTACATCCACAGGTCGGTGAACTGAAACGTGGTGCCGATGACCACGCTCATCAGACTGCCGCGCGGAAAGCCCAGTCGATCTGCGAGCCCCAACCACTGCGCGCACTCGATCGCCACGCCCATCGAGAACACGCAGAGCGCCAGCGGCAACGCACGCAACGAGGGCTTCGCCGCCTTCGCCACCGCATAGAGCAGAATCACCACGAGGTAATCGCCCAGGTCAGCGCGTACGAACGGAACGCCGGCCCACACGGTGGCGATCAACACTTCGGTGATGAACAGCCCGAACGCGAAAGGCGCCCAGAACGAGCGCCGGTGCAGGCTCATCGCGGAAGCCGCTCGCTACCACCGGTCGAAGGCGAGGCCATGACGGCCATCTCTCAGGCCCTGATCACGCCGCTTGCTGCTCGGAGGCCTCTTCGATAGCCGCTTCGGCTGCCTCCTGGCCCTTGGCCGGGTTGAACATCGTCGGGCGATCGTGGTGCATCTGGTGCGCGTAGATGCCGGCGAACAGCTTGTTGCCCAGCCGGTACCACGGGCCGCTCAGGTTGGTCGGGCGCATGTCGTCAAACGACCTGGCCGCCTCACCATTGTGCGTCGACCAGTTGAAGTGAATGACGAACAGACCCGCGAGCAGGTTGCAGGGCGCGAACACCAGCAGGAAGAACGCCGGGCCCAGCAGCCAGAACCACGAGGCGAGCAGCACGATGTTGGTGCCGTAGCTCATCCACGCGCGGCGGCGCTCTCGGGCATGGTTCTGCGCGGTGTCGCCCCAGATCTCGTAGTACTGCTCGAAGAGCTGCTTCTCGACGCTCACGATCGTGTGGAACACGGTCTTCCAGAACGAGGGGAAGTTCGGGTGCGGATCCTTCACGCGATCATCCGTGTGCTTGTGGTGCCGCATGTGAATGATGTCCCACGAGGCGAACCGTACGATGACGCACAAGCCCAGCAGCTCGCCGGCGATGCGGTTGATGGCCTTGGGTAGGTTGCCGTGCGTCGCGTTGTGGATCAGCAGGTGCGCCCAGATCAGGCAGAACAGCAACACCGGGAACACCGGCGCGAACCACCAAGAGGGCCCGCTGATCAGCGGCGTAAAACCAGTCAGCCCAAATGTAACGAGCACGGCTGCACACACCAGGAACCAGAACCCGTCGTACAGCAGGTAGAAACGTGGGTTCTTCCTGAACTGACTGATGGGATGAGCGGTCAACACCATGAAGCCCCTGACATTGAATTTGCGGCCCAGAACCAAGCGGCGGCGCGTTGTAAGCGTAAACCCGTAGTTGAGTCCAATGAGCTGCTCTTGCGCGAGCCCCCCCTGTGACGTGTCGCACCTGCAAATTTTGCGAATCGGGGGTCACTGGTGGCCGCAAAGCCCCGTGGTGTAGGAAGTGCGCCCCGTGAGACTCAAGCATTCGAGCGACTGGCGACAGCTGCTCATCGTTTTCGTGTACCTGTCGCTCCTGACTTCCATGGTGCTGGTGCCCTGGTGCCGGAACGTCGTCTTTCTGATCACTGCCTGCATGTTCAGCTTCTTCGTGCAGACGGTGACGCACAATGTGCTGCACGGGGTGCTGTTCGAGAGCAAGGCGCTCAACCGGGCGTTCCGTTTCGTCTTGAGCTTCTGCGGGCTCTTCCCGGTCACTTCGGTGATCCCCTCGCACAACATCGTGCACCATCACTTCGATGACGACGGGCAGCCTGACTGGGCCTCGCCCGCACACGCGCGGTTCTCGTGGAACCTGCTCAACCTGATGCACTTCCCGAACATCATCGGGCCCATCACCTTCGCGGGGATCAACCGGTGGGGCTCGGTGAAGGGCCGCGCCGATTACCGCCGCCAGTCGATGCAGGAGTCGGTCTTCGCCTTCGGTCTGACCGCGTTGCTGCTCGCCTACGACTTCTGGACGGTGCTGTTCTTCGTCCTCGTGCCGCAGCTGTGGGGCGCGCGCTGGTTTCTGCGGGTCAATCTGATCCAGCACGACGCCTGCGATATCGACTCCAAGATCGATCACGCGCGTAACTTCGGCGGCAAGCTCCTCAACTGGTTCTCGGTGAACGCGGGCTACCACACCGCGCATCACAACAAGCCGGGCCTGCACTGGACTGAGCTGCCCGCAAACCACGCCAAAGACATCGCGCCCACCATGAACCCGCAGCTGATGCAGACGAGCCTGCTGGTGTACCTGGCCCGCACCTACGTGCTGCGCTTCTCGCGCCCTGTGGCGGTGTCGCCCAGCCGCATGCAGGTGCAGCAGCCCATGCGACAGCAGGAGGCCGCGTAGGCATGTTGACCCCCGAAGTGATGGGCCTTCTGCTGCTGGGCCTCGCCTGGGTGACCGCGCTGTTGGTGGCGCTCGACGCGTTGATCGATGCCCGCGCGATGTGGAAGCGCCTGGGTGAGTGGAAGACGAGCCTGCTGCAGGGCCAGGTGGTGGCGCCCGAGCTGGCCGTGCACGAAGTCGAGCAGCGCGTGAAGCTGCTCGATGGTGATGAGCCTGCGCTGGTGTTCTTCGATCGCAAGCACGTGAGCACGGTGCTGGGCGGCGCGGTGAAGTTTGCCGACGCCACGCTCGAGGTGAGCGGGGCACCGGGTGCCGAAGTGTGGATCGACGAAGACGCGATGCAGGCCGCAGCGGACTGCCCGTCGACGTCGGCCTTCGAGAGCCTCGCCACCGGCGCGAAAGGCGCAGGCGGCACGGTGCGTACGGTGCGCAACTCGGTGCGGGCCGGAGCGAAGGTGTGGCTCGCAGGCAAGAAGCAGGGCTCGAAGTTGGTCATCGACCTCCTGGCCACCTTCGATCCGCGTGCGTGGGCGAAGCGGCGCTTGCTGGCCATCGCGGGCGTCATCGTGCTCGACCTCGGGTGGGTCTCGCTGGGCACCGTGGTGGCGTTGTGGCCGCCCGTGTTCGGAGTGGTCAGCATCGCGGGCGCGTCGATTCTCATCGGGCACTTCCTGGGCATGACGGCGCTCGCCATGGCCGCCCGCGAGAGGTCGCGCACACCGGGGGTCGCGTGCCTGCGCGGCGTGTGGCGGCGTGACGCGCTCGAGTCGGCTTCGCCCGTCTCGCTCTCGCAGAGCCGAAGCGACGTGAGCTGACGCGCCATGGAGGCCCAGCGCGCCACACAAAATGAGCGCGGTGCTGTTCCGGCTGACGGCTTCGAGAAGATCTACGAAGCGCATGCCAGCCGCGTGCTGCGAGCGCTCCGCCGACTGGGTGTGCGCGAGGCGGATCTCGAAGACGTTGCGCAGGAGGTCTTCGTGGTGGTGCATCGCAAGCTGCCCGAGTTCGCCGGCCGGTCGAGCTTGAAG
>JAYTAT010000385.1:0-4308 GCA_043737315.1 Archangium sp. | reverse complement strand
AGGTGTTCGAAGAATTCTTCCAGGTGGGGAACCCCGAGCGCGATCGTGAGCAGGGGCTGGGTCTGGGCCTGAGCATCGTGCGCGGCATCTGCCGCACGCTGGAGTACCGCCTCACGCTCATCTCAGAACCTCAGCGCGAGCGCGGCACGGAGTTGCGGGTCGAGGTGCCCCTGGGTGACGTGACGAAGGTGGTCGAGCCCGTGCTCCTCAAACCCGCGGCCGACCCCGGTTTTCAGGGCCGCTGCGTGCTGGTGCTCGACGACGAGAAGGACGTGCGCGACGGCATGAGAGCGCTGCTGGAAAGCTGGAACTGCACGCCGCTGTGCGCGGGCTCGTTCGCGGAAGCGAGCGTTTTGCTCAGCACGAGCCGAGTACCGGATGCGGTGATCTGCGACTACCGCCTGCCCGACAACATGAACGGCGTGAGGGCCATCGAACAGCTCGAGCAGCAAGTGGGGCGGCGGCTGCCCACGCTGCTGGTCACCGGCGACACGGCGGCGGGCCGCATTCGTGAGCTCAAGCAGTCGGGCCACCCGGTGCTCTTCAAGCCCGCGCTGCCTGGCAAACTGCGCGCGGCGCTCAGCGCGTTGCTGAACCCGCGCTGATGCACGGAGGCAACGCCCCGTCGTCATTCCCGAACAACGCGACGAAGGCGGGTCGATCGTGCGCGGGCAAGATGATGAGGGTCGGGTCTGCCTCGCGGAGCTGCACGAGCCTGGCGACCTGAGCCTGCGTGGCGGCCTCGTCGTCGTCGGTCAGCGTGCGCATCAGCCACGACTTGCCCACCTGGCGGTCGATCGATTCACCGAGGTTAATCAAGTCGCCCACGTGCACGAAACGTTTCGTCGCTGAGAGGTTGACGAAGGTGGCCACGCTCCCGGGCGTATGACCGAAGGTCGGCACCACCACCACGCTTCCATCACCGAAGATGTCGAAGCTGGCGTCGTAGTTGGCGAAGGGTTGGTCGGTGAACGCAATGGGCACCATGCGCCCGGTCATCGCGCGCGCCTGCGCAGGGAGCACCGCGCTGGTCTTCGTTTCCACCCACTTCTTTTCTTCCGCAGCGAGCCACACCGGCACGTCGGGCAGGGCCGAGACGCCGCCCGCGTGATCTGCGTGTGCGTGAGACAACAGCAGCGCCAGGGGCCGGGTCACGCCCAGCGCGGTGAGCGAGTCGGCCAGGTTGCGCCGGGGCACATTGCGGCCGGCGGTCTGGCTGTCGACGAACGACCTCCACGCGCCGAGCTCGCGGTTCTCTTCCCGGGCGTTGGTGGAGATGCCGGTGTCGAGCACGAGATCGCCCTTCGGGTGGCGGATGACGAGGGCCGCGGCGGTCACCTCCCAGGTCTTCGCCTCAGCGCTGCCGCCAGCGCCGTAGCCGCCGGGCACGGAGACCCCGCCGGTGTCGATCCAGCAGACCTCGAGGGGAGTGACCGCCTCGGGCAGGGCAAGAAACGTGTGCGGTGCGGCAGAGGGCAACGTGGAACAGGCTGCGAGCAGCAGCGGGAGCAGCTTCTTCATGGGGCCTCGTCTCGGTTGAACAACTGCCCGAAGGTGCACCTCAACGCCCACATTGACCGCACCGATGTGAAAATGATGAAGATTCACCATATGAATCTGGCGCACTTCGACTTGAACCTGCTGCGCGTGCTCGACGCCCTGTTCCTCGAACAGAACGTGGGCAAGGCCGCCGCTCGCTTGCGGCTGTCACAACCGGCGACGAGCAATGCGTTGGCGAGGCTGCGCGATGCGCTGGGAGATCCACTCTTCGTCAGAGGCAAGGCGGGCATGGTGCCCACGGCGCGCGCGCTCGAGCTCCGAGGGCCCCTTACGCTGGCGCTGCGGCAGTTGCAGGAAGCGCTCAACCCGCCTGCCCCCTTCTTGCCCGCGACGGCGAAGCAGACCTTCGTGATCGCCGCGAGTGACCACGCACAGCTGATCGTGCTGCCGCAGCTGGCGGTCGAAATGAGGCGGCATGCGGGCCTCAAGCTGCGCGTGCTGCCCCTGCCGCGCGACTTTCCGAGCACCGAACTGGAGTCGGGTGAGCTCGACCTGGTGATCGGCGTCTTCGATCTCGCTCCGGGAGACCGCGCGCCCCGCGGGCTCAAGCGGCAGGTGTTGGTGAAGGAACATTTCGTGCTGGCCGGCCGCAAACGCCATCCGGCGCTGCGCCACCCAGAGCAGCTCGACCTTTCACTTCCGCAACTGCATGTCTCACCGCGCGGTGGCACCGAGGGCAGCTTCGATCGCAAGGCGAAGCTGAAACGCAACGTGGTGCTCTACACGCCGCACTACCTGGTGGCGCCCTGGGTGCTGGCGAGCACGGATCTGATCGCCGCGCTTCCCGAACGCGTTGCCCGCCGCTTCGCGGAAGCGTTCCCCCTTCAACTGGCGCCGCTTCCCCTGGCGCACGAGCCCTTGCGGGTTGTGCAGATGTGGCATCCGCATCGCCAGCAACAACCGGCGCATCGGTGGCTGCGAGAAGCAGTCCTGGCCGCCGCGAAACAGGTTCTCCCTCTTCCTGCGCCAGCGAGAAGAAGGTTGGGGTGAGGGCCAACGGGAGCATCAGCTTCAGAAATGGCTCGGTTTCGAGCACGGTGCTGTTCGAAGGGCTGAACGCCGAAGAAGACGCGGCGATGCTCCGCCACGAGCGCGTGCGCAAACGCGATGTCGTGCTGAGGCAGCTCGAACACCCCACACCCGACGCGGCGATCGAGTTCGGCACCATCGCGGTCTTCTGAAAACAATCGACAGGCCCTGATGGCCTTCTCGCGCTGAGCCCGGGTCGAGCGCTTCGGCCGCCGGCTGAGCCAAGCGGCAGTCCGACAAGTACGCGCCCGACTGCCCCGCGCCCATGATGCGGCTCAGCGGGGTCCAAAATCACGCCGGGGTGCAACGAGAAGACCTCGACCCCCGCGGGCAATCGTTTCGTCAGCGCCTCCGCGAACAACACGTTGGCCAGCTTCGACTCGCCATCGGCGTGTACGGAACCGCCTTGCCCTCCAACGTCGCGAGCGACCGTTCACCCTTGCCCCGCGTGTGCAGGCCGCTCGACGCCACCACGATGCGCCGGCGTCGAGCGCGCGAGCGCGGGTCGAAGTGACCAAGGTGGTTGGTGCCCGGCTGCAGCTCGAAGCCCTGAACCGTCTTTCCCTCAGGCGTCGCCCTCACGCCCGCGTTGTTGATGAGCGAAGCCACTGGCAAGCCACGCCTTGGTAAAACGGCGCACCGAGGCGAGATCCGTCAGGTCAAGCGGCTTGACCCCGAGCTTGCCTTTGCCAGCGGGAAGATTCGCACGCAGCGTGGCGGCCATCACCACCTCAGCGCCCGCGAGCGCGCAGGTGGTTTCGATGCCCAGGCCTGACGAGACGCCGGTGATAATCGCTTGCTTGCCGAAAAGTGACGGCCCCCGCGAGCGGAGGGATTCGCGCGCGGCGTGGCGGCCGCTTCTTCCCCCGCTTTCAAATGGCGTACGGCCATCACCCCGCGAGCGCGCAGGTGGTTTCGATGCCCAGGCCTGACGAGGCGCAGGTGACGATCGCCTGCTTGCAGAAAAGTGACGGCCCCCGCGAGCGGAGGGATTCGCGCGCAGCGTGGCGGCCGCTTCTTCCCCCGCTTTCAGATGGCGCACGGCCATCGCCACCTCAGCGCCCGCGAGCGCGCAGGTGGTTTCGATGCCCAGGCCTGACGAGGCGCCGGTGACGATCGCCTGCTTGCCGGAAAGCGACGGCCCCTGCGACCGGAGCACAGCGCCTGGGTGCCATCACCGGCTGATCAGCGCGGCTGCTTCTGCTTGTTCTTCGGCGACGACGCACCGACGAGGCCACCCGGCAGCATGGGCGCTGAAGCACCCTTCTTCGCCTGCGCGGACAGCCGGCGGTAGAGGTCGTAGTTGCCTTCGTGGCGCACGACCTTGCCTTCCCCTTCGAAGACGAGGAGCGCGGTGGCCACCTTGTCGAGGAAGTAACGGTCGTGCGTGACGACAATCACCGCGCCGGTGAACTGCATGAGCAACCGCTCGAGCACGTTCAAGGTGACGAGGTCGAGATCGTTGGTGGGCTCGTCGAGCACCAGCACGTTGGCCCCCTCGAGGAACAGCCGCGCCAGCAGCAACCGATTGCGCTCACCGCCCGACAGGCCCTTCACCTTCATGCGCTGCATCGGCACGGGGAAGAGGAGGTCGTCGAGGTACTCCGCCAGGCGCATCTTCTTGTCGCCCAGGGTGATCCAGTCGTCGTCCCACGCGGCCTCGTAGACGGTCTTGTCTTCGTCGAGCGCCGTGCGGAGCTGGTCGTAGTGAACCACCTT
>JAYTAT010000384.1:0-4309 GCA_043737315.1 Archangium sp. | reverse complement strand
TTCTCCCGGCGCTCCAGCACCGAGTTGCGCACGATGCCGCTGGCGATCAGCAGCACGAAGAGCACCACGGCGAAGGCCGCGATCTGCCCGAGCTTTTCAGAGGCGAAGTCGAAGTCGCTCTTGAAGGCGAACTCGCCGCGCCGGAGGTTGAACCTGGGTGCCTTCGCGCCGGAGGCCGTTCCTCGCAGCGCCAGGGCGTACGCCTGCGCCGCTTCTGGTTTGCCCAAGCCGATGACGTCTCGCGTCTCGGCCGGGAGTTCGAGGGCGCGGGTGGGCAGGTTGAGATCCGCCCCGAGCTGCTCGGCAAGGCCCTTCAACTTCGAGGTGCCGCCACAGAGCAACAACATGCCGATCGGCCGGTGATTCGACCGCGCGTTGTACGACTTGAGCGAGGAACGCAAGTCGCGCAGCACCGGCTGCAGCGCCCGCATGAACGCGCCCGACGCACGCTCGGCTTCCGCACCGATCACTTCGGTGCCGACCGCGCCGTGTTCTTCTTTCCAGACCTGCGCATCGGCGAGGCTGATCTTGAACTCGTTCGAAAGCGCCTTGGTGAGCGACCAGCCGCCGCCAGCGAAGGTGCGGGCAAACTCCACGTTACCGCCGGGCTTGCCGATGGCGAGGCTGCAGCGTTCGTGACCGAGATCGAGCACGGCCACCGCGGCGTCACCTTCGACGGTGGTGCCGGGCAGGGTGGCGATCAGGTGTTGATAGACGAGCCCCGCGTGCGTGACGATGCGTGGGTCGAGCTTCGCTTCTTTGAGCGCGTCGAGGGTGGGCTTGAGCTCGGTCTTTCGCGCCACGCCGACCAGCAGCTGCGCGCCCTTCTCGTCAGAGGTGCCGACCTGGTGGTCGTACACCGCGTCGTCGAGATCGTAGGGAAGCTGACTTTCGACTTCGAAGGCGAGCGTCGACTCGATCTTCTTGGGGTCGCTGAAGGGCAGGGCGATGGGGTGCGTGGCCAGCGCGGTGCCTGGCAACGAGATGACCACCGAGTCGACCATCGCGGCGCCTTGCTCGATGAGCCGGGGCAGCGCGGCCTTGAGCCGGTCGAGACGATCACCGTCGGGCGGAACGGGGGCGGTGAAGTAACTCTTCACGGTCGACCCGCGGTAGGTCGTCTCGACGACGACGGCCTTGAGGGTGTGGCTTCCTAAGTCGAGGCCGAGGACGCGAGCCATGGGTTATTCCTCTCTCCAATAAACGAGTCGACCGAGCGTGTCGTCGAGCCGCACCACCGCCGTGATGGTGCGCGTGACGTCACCCGCGCTGCCGGTCACGCGAACCCGGTAGGTGGTGCTCTTGTCGCCGATGAAACGGTTGCCCTGCACGTTGTTCTGAATCGAAGCGTTGATGGGGATACCGGCCGCCGCGACGATCATCACGAAGTCGTTCACGCTCATGCCGAACAACGCGAAGACGCGGGCTGCGCGGATCTTCTTGATGAGCGTGTCCATGAAGATGGGGTCGGCCATACGGGGATCGGGCCGGAGCGGATCAGCCACCGAGCGAATCGCCACCTCGAGCAACACCGGGTCGTCGGTGTTGATGTTCAGGCGCGAGTTGACGTTCGGGTAGACGGTGAGCTTTTCCTTGAAAGCCGCCATGAAGCGGTCGTTCACGCCGTGCACCATGAAGAGCTCGTCGAGGCTGTCGAAGCGGGCGTTCTTCGCGCGGTAGGCCGGGTCGTACTTCACGTAGCCGCCGTTCTCGTCGGAGAAGCCCTTCAAGAACGGGTCGCCGCTCCCCGAGAGGTTCAAGCTCGAGCCGGTCTCGTCTTCGTCGACCCAGTCTCGGAAGTTGGTGATCACTTCGACCGGGGTCAGCTTCACGCGGTTCGAGTCTTCTTTCTCGAAGAGGAACTCGTACTTCTTGTCGCCCAGCGTGCTGATGAGCATCAACAGCAGCGGCATCGAGGTGCCTTGCGGCGCGTCGAGTTTGTTCAAGTTGATGCGCTCTTCTTCGTCGGTGATCACCGTATCGAAACAACCGGTGAAGGCGCCGAAGCGGCGGGTGGCCTGGGCCTGGCCGAGCTCGGGGTTCTCTTCGTCGAAGTCGAACTTCTTGCCGAGGCCCGACTTCTTGATGACCGCGTCCTTCTCGTCGTACTCGGGCACCATCTGCGCGAGCATGTGGCAGTCGATCTTCGCCATCTTCCACAGCTGAATCGACATGCTGCCGCCGCCCGCACCCGCACCCGCACCCGCGCCGCCGGCACCGGGGAGGCCACCAGCCCCGCCCGCGCCGCCCGCCAGTCCCGGGATCATTCCGGCCAAACCCGGAGGAAGCATGCCGGCCAGACCCGGGGGGAGCCCTCCACCGCCCATGATTCCCGCGAGCATGCCGCCCAGGTTGGGAATCTGAATCGCATCGAGCTGCTTCTGGAAGCGCAGCATCAGCCGCGACATCGCGATGCCCGACTTGGCCAGGTAGTGCGCGCGCAGCTCGTCACGCTGGTTGGTGGCCAGGCGCAGCTCGACGATCGAGTTGTAGCGAACCTCGTTGGCCACCAGCGCGAGCACGGCAATGCCGACCAGCACGAGCAACATGGCGATGCCACGTTCACTCTTCCGCGCGCGGGGCCAGACCGCCTTCTTGAGTTTCCCGCTTCTCATTCGTACCTCGGGAACTCGGTGTTCAACATGATGCGGGTCTGGGTCGTGTACTTGACCTCTTTGCCACTCTCGTCGACCGCGGTCAGGGTGATCTTCACGCGCGTCGGCAGAATGCTCTTCCGGTCACTGCGGCGCGTGTCCCACTCGTCTTCCCACTGCTTGCGTTCGCTGTTCCAGTACTGGAACACGATCTTCTTGGCGCCTTCGAACAACGAGTCTTCGGTGCCGCCGCGCTCCATGCGTTCTTCGATCAGCACCTTCTCGCGCCTCACCAAATCGGTACGCCCGCGCGCCTTCTGATCGGGCGAGGTCTTCACCGAATACTCCACCACCATCTGATCCGACTCCTTCGCGTCGCTGTAGAGCCGCTGATGCGAGAGGGTGGTGAACAACAACGTGTCGCGTTTGCCCACGAAGTTGCTGGGCCGGTCGTATGCGTCGCGGAAGCGTTTGGGGTCGTACCGGTCGCTCACGTACGCCGCGCCGATCTCGCGAACCATGCGGTTCATCGCGGTGCGCAGCATGCGGTAGTGCTCGGCCTGACCTTCGATGATCTCCTTGTTCTGAATGGTGGTGTTGAAGCTCACGCCGATCACGACGCCGATGAACGAGGTGATCGCGATGGCGATGACCACCTCTATCAGCGTGAAGCCTGTGCGTCGGGCGCTCATGGTTTGATGATCTGGTTGTTCAGCTGGGGCCGCAGCCCGTTGAGAAGACCTGGGTTGAATTGGGGACTGCTCAGCTGGTTCTGCGCGCCCGGCTGCAGCGGGGTGCCGTCGTCATCGAGCCAGTTTCCGTTGGGGCCCTGCTTGGGAGCGCCGTGGGGCGGGGTGCCGTCGGGGCGAACCAGGCCGCCGTTCTGCGCGTTGGGATTTCCTGCCGCCGCCGCCGCCCCACCATTGCGATCGCTACCGGGCCCCAGCGAGACCACGTGCGTCACCACGTCGATGCTCTCGGTGATTTTTCCTTCTTTCCAGGTGACCGTGAGGTGCACTTCCCGCACCGACTTCTGAAGCTGATCGACCATCTGGGTGAACTGCTGCTGCGCCATGCCGGCCATCGGCCCCAGCGCACCGAGCAGCCCGCCTGCACCCGCTGCCCCCGGAGCACCTCCTGCCGCCGCGGCGCCCGCAGCACCCGCGGCCGCGCTGCCCGTGGCGCCACCAAACAGACCGCTCAGCATGCCGCCTTCGCCGCCTTCGCCCATGGGGAAGTTGAAGAGGGCGCCGAAGAGCTGCTCAGGGCTGAGGCCGTTGGTCTTGGGGACGATGACCTTCGCTCGCCACTTGTACCCGGGCCAGCCTTCAGCGCTGAAGTCGCCCGCGTCTTCGTCGTCGTCGGGGCTGAGCGCTTCGTCGTAGAGCTTCTGCTCGAGGTCCGTCATCTTCGAGCGGGCCAGCAGCGTCGCGACGGTCAGCTTCTTGGCGTAGACGTGCGAGTAGACAGCGCTCGCGTTGATGTCGAGCACCGCCACCAGCGACACGCCGAGAATGGCGAGCGCGATGACCACTTCGAGCAACGTGAAGGCGCGGGTGCGGAGCCGGTAACGCCGGAACGGCACACGAGACAGCGAGGCGCGACCCAAAGAGACATCTCTCATGAGTGGGGTACCTCGAGATTCTCGTTGTGGATCTTCGTCTTCCCCGTGAGCGGAGAAATGGTGAGCGTCCAGGTGTTTTCGCCCTGCTTGA
>JAYTAT010000383.1:0-4310 GCA_043737315.1 Archangium sp. | reverse complement strand
GGATCGAAGACCGGCCTCGCGGGCGGGTCGGAATCCTGTTCAATGACATCACGGAGCGCAAGCAGCGCGAGGACTATCACGCGTTTCTGCTGAAGCTCAGCGACACGCTGCGGCCGCTCGCCGATCCAGAAAAAATTCAGGCGGTCGCCGCCGAGCTGCTCGGCGCACATCTTCGCGTCAATCAATCTCAATACGGTGAAATGCGGGGCGAGTACCTCTGCATTTCCCACTCCTATGCCGACGGATTGCCGCCGATGATTGGGCGCTTTCGCGTGGATGATTTTGGCAAGCGGGCAATGAACGGCTACCGCGCCGGAAAACTGCAGGTCTGCGTCAACACCGCGACCGACCCGATCTTCGACGCAGAAGAACGCCGCGCGCTGCAAGGAGAGCACGTCGGCGCCTACATCACCGTGCCCCTGGTCAAAGAGGGCGAATGGGTGGGGACATTGGGGGTTCAGAGCATCGAGCCGCGCGAGTGGACCCCATCGGAGATCGAATTGGTGCAGGGGGTCGCCGAACGCACCTGGGCTGCGGTTCAATATGCCCGCGCCGAGAAGGCGCTCAGGAAGTCCGAAGAAAAGTACCGCACGATATTCGACTCGATTGACGAGGGCTTCACGACGCTCGAGGTTCTCTTCGACGAACAGGGCAAAGCCGTCGACGCCATCCATCTCGAGATGAATCCCGCTTACGGGCGGCACAGCGGGGCGTCGCGCGAACTCCAAGGTAGGCGAATGCGCGAGGTGCTTCCCACGATCGAAGACCGCATCTTCGAGCGTTATGGGCGCGTGGCACTCACGGGCGAGCCGGTACGGTTCGAACAGCACGTGGCCATGTGGGACTCGTGGTTCGACGCATACGCCGCGCGAGTCGGCGACGAGGGCAGTCACGTCGTCGCCGTCATTTTCAACAACATCACAGAGCGCAAGCGCCGCGAGCGCCACGCCGCCTTCCTGGACAAGCTCTCTCAGGCGTTGACCTTGCTGGAAAGTCCCAAGGAGATCATCCGTGCCACCGGCGAGGCTCTCGGCGCCCACCTGGATGTCAGCTTCGTTCATCTCGTGGACGTGAAGCTGAACCAGGGGGACGAGCCGGCTGAAGCGCGCTTCACCGTGCACGAGACCTGGGAGCGGGAGGGGCTCTTGATCGCCAGCGGCGCCTACCGGGCGGGCGACTATCTGGGCGAGGAGTTCCTTCGCGCTGCCCGCGCCGGCGAGACCATCGTCATTCGCGACACGGACGCCGACCCTCGAGTGGACACCGAGGCGTACCGCGCCATCGGCATACGCGCGGTCGTCGCGGTTCCAATTCTGAAGGACCACACGTGGCCGGGCCTCATCGCCGTCTGCACCCCCGGGGTGCGCGACTGGCGACCCGACGAGGTCACTCTCATCGTGGAGGTCGGCCGCCGGGTCTTCCCCCATGTCGAGCGCGTTCGCGCCGTCGAAGCCCTGCGCCGCAGCCAGGCCGAGTTGAGCGAAGCCGACCGGCGGAAAGACGAATTCATCGCCATGTTGGCGCACGAGCTCAGGAACCCGCTCGCCCCGATTCGCATGGGCCTGGGGTTGATTCGCCTTGCCGGTGATACGCCCAGTTCGGTCGAGCGGGTCCGATCGATGATGGAACGGCAGATTGGGCACATGGTGCGCTTGATCGATGACCTGCTCGACGTCTCGCGGATCACCTCGGGGAAGCTTCAACTGCACCTCGAGCCCACATCGCTCAACGTGTTGGTGGACAGCGCCATCGAGGCGAACCGTGCGGCGATTGCGGCAAAGCAGATCGAGTTGAGCGTCGATCTCCCTGCGACGTTCCATGTGCTTGATGTCGATCCGACGCGCTTCATCCAGGTGATTTCAAACCTGCTGCACAACGCGACGAAGTTCACCGAGCCTCGCGGGTCCATTCGCGTCTCCGCGCACGTCGGTGGCTCCGATGGGGGCAAGCTCATGGAATTGAGCCTGCGGGTCAGCGACTCGGGTATCGGCATCACCGCAGAGCTGTTGCCACACATCTTCAAGCTGTTCACGCAAGGGGAGCGAGGGTCGTCGGTGCCTGGCCTCGGGATTGGCTTGGCCCTGGCTCGCCGGCTCGTTGAGATGCACGGCGGGCAAATTGATGCGCGGAGTGACGGCCCGGGTACGGGGAGCGAGTTCGTCATCCGGCTGCCGCTCTCGGCCACAGAGGTGCGGCCACGGGGCGCCGAACAGACCACCGTCCGAGCCCTCGAGCGGCGCGTGGTGGTGATCGATGACAACCACGATGCCGCGAATGCGACGGCGATGCTGGTCGAAGAGCTGGGCGCCGAATGCAGGGTCGCGTACGACGGAATATCAGGCGTCCGTGAGGTCCTGGCGTATCGACCAGAGATCGTGTTGCTCGATATCGGCATGCCCGGTCTCGACGGGTATGAGACCTGTTCTCGGATTCGTCGCGGGCTCGGACACGGTGTGATTGTCGTCGCGCTCACCGGGTTCGGGCGGGAGCAAGACCGGGACAAGGCATTTCAATCCGGCTTCGACGCGCACCTGACCAAGCCGGTCGATCCAAATGCACTGGCCAGACTCCTGAGCGATGTGAAGGCGCCAGACAGGAACTCCTCCGAGCCGCGGTAGGCGCGCAAGTCGACGGCGACCATCCAATTGGAGGTACTTCGACCCGGCTACGAGAGACGAGGTCACGGCAGGCATGCACGGTGCCGGGGTGATTGAGCTGATGCGTGGGCGTCGATTCGCAGCGCAGGCGATTGGATCTCACGACAGCAGCGCGCGCACCGCGGTCTGCAGTTCTTGCGTGCTGAAGGGTTTGGCCAGACGCGCCGTGTGCGGCCCAGACTGAAGGCTCGAGATCAACGCCTCCGGAGCGAACCCCGAACAGAACAACACCGGCAACCCGGGGATCATCTGGCGAGCGGTACGGAAGGTGTCGACGGCCGACAGCCCCGGCATCACGAGATCTAGAATCATCAGCGCGGGCTTCACCGTCGCGAGCGTCTCGATCGCCTCGGCACCACTGCGCGCTTCCACCACGCGATAGCCCAGCCGCTTGAGCAAGGGCACCAGCGCCTGCCTCACCAACAGCTCGTCATCGACGATGAGCAGCAACTCACCGCCCTGGGGCTTCACCACGTCTTTCGCAGCAGGGCGGCTCTCGATGACGCCTGCGATCAGCGGCAGCCGCAGCTGAAACGTGGTGCCCTCACCCGGCGTGCTCTGAACAATGATCTCCCCATCGTGTGCGCGCACCGCGGCATCGACGGTCGCCAGCCCCAGGCCCGTGCTGCGGCCGCGCTCTTTGGTGGTGAAGAAGGGGTCAAAGATATGGCTGAGAACCTCGGGCCCCATGCCCATGCCGGTATCCACCACCTCGAGCCGAATGAAGCCGGGCGCATCATCGACCGTACGGAAGGTGAGGGTGCCGCCTTCGGGCATCGCGTCACGCGCGTTGATCGCCAGGTTGATCAGCGCGTTCGAGAGCTGCGGCCCATCGGCCCGCATCGCCGTGAGCGTGGCCATTCGCTGCACCACCACCTGAATGCGGCTGCCCAGCGTGCGCTGCAGAATCGTGAGCGCGTCGGTGAGCACCACGTGGAGATCGGTCGGCGTGCGGCGTGAGCTCTCTTTGCGGCTGAAGAGGAGCAGCTGCCGCGTCAGCCCTGCCGCCTGCGTGGCCGCGGTGAGAATGGTGCTCACCGCGTCGTTGGCGTCGAGGGACAGCGGCTCGAGGCGCAAGAGCTCGGAGGCCGAGACGATCGCCCCCAGCATGTTGTTGAAGTCGTGTGCCATGCCGCCGGCGAGCTGACCCACCGCGTCCATCCGGTTGGAGTGACGAAGCCGCTCTTCCACCAGCCGCTCGGCCGTCACGTCCTGCACCGCGCCCGAGAGCCGGGTGACCTTGCCGTCGATCAGCTGGGGCACTCCATTCAATCGCAGGCGAACGCGCCGACCGGTGTGCGTCACCACCGTGACCTCGAGGTGAAACGGCTCGCCGCTGCTGAGCGCTTCTGTCTGCGCCGTGAGCAATTGCTCGCGGTGTTCAGGCACGATCAGCAAGAGCATCGTTTTGAACGAAGGCGCGCCCAGGCGCTCGTCGAGCTCCAGCATGCGAAACGTCTCTGAGGTCCACACGGCCCTGGCGCTGCTGACGTCGAACTCCCAGCCGCCCACGCTGGCCATGGTCTGCGTTCGCTCGAGAAAGCGCTTCTGCCGGTCGAGCTCCTGCATCACCCGCTGCTGCTCGGTCACGTCGACCGCGAAGCCGGCCACCCCCGTGCGCAGGCCATGCTCATCGACCAGCACGAACTTGGT
>JAYTAT010000382.1:0-10570 GCA_043737315.1 Archangium sp. | reverse complement strand
TCGCTCGCGAAACCTGACGCCACGCTCTGATCCACGAAGTGGCCCGCGCCATCGTTGCGGTACAGCAGGTTGGGCTGCCGGCCATATGCGCTCACCATCAGTTCGGGCGCGCCGTCATCATCCACGTCGCACGCGGTCACCCCGTACGCGGGCCGGTGGTGGGTGAACTGCTCGAAGCCAGTGCCATCGGTGCCCAGGTTGCTGGGCTGGGTGACGTCGCTGAACTGCCCGCCGCCTTGCCCCCGGTACAGCCGCGCCTGCACGCCCAGGTAGCTCGAGCCGTACGACTCGTACCAATTGCCGACGAACACATCGAGGCGGCCATCGCGGTCGGCATCGGTGAAGGCCGCGCTGGTGGTGGGCATGCGCTCGGTGGGCAGCGGCGTGGTGGCCGACTCCTGCGCGGCGGTGAAGTGGCCGGTGCCGTCATTGAGCATCATCTCGCTGCGATCGAGCGGGTCGGTGTCGGGCCTGTTGGGGTCGGTGTACGTGCCGGAGAACGCGTCGAGATCGCCGTCGTTGTCCACGTCGCCGAACACGGCCAGCTGGGCCGAGCGGTAGTGCGTGGGTGAACCACCGTAGACGTCGAACAGGCCATTGCCCGTCTCGTCGACGAAGGTGCGGTAGCCATCGCCGCTGGGGCGGTTCATCAGCTGCCACACCAGGCGCTTGCCGCCATCGGGCAGGTCGATGGGTTGGCGCAGGTTGCTGGTGACCGCGTGCACCACCAGGTCGGGGTACCCGTCGGCGTCGAGGTCAGCGACCGTCAGCCGGTTGCCCACCAGCTTGAGCCCGGTGGGGCCGAGGTTCCACGCGTCGGTGGCGTCGATGAAGCGCGTGCCTCCATCGCGGGGCGTGCAGGCCACCGGTGCTTCACCTGGCAACCGCTCGACCACGTCGGGGTTCTGCAGCGGGCCCATCGGCGCCTTCACGCTGACCTTCCCCAACGCCTCGAACGAGGCCTGCGAGGCGGTGCTGAAACAACCCGTGGCCAGGACGATGGTGCAAAAGAGCAAGACGCGCATGCAGCGTCGATACCCAAGGTGCGCAGCGGGCGGAAGAGCGTGACCCACGAACATCCATCGGCACACGGAGGTTTTGGTCTACGTCGAAGGCGTGGCGGGCACGGCTTCGACCGTCGGTTCGTCAGGCGGCGCCAGGAAGAACTCCCCCGGGCTGCCCAGAAAGCGGCGCACCACCGCGCGGGCGAGCGACACCTGGCTGCGAACGCCCAGGCCACGCGCGCGCAGCGCCACCACGATGGCAAAGGTGAAGCTCACCCCGAAGTTGATCAAACCCACCATCGGAATCGAGACCAGCGCCGCCAGGAACTCCGGGCGCGCGAACACGGACGGCCCCAATTGAAGCGCCGCGAACGTCAGCTGACCTGTGACGAAGGTGACGTGGCGCACCTCCAACGGCAGGCCGACCAGCACGAAGAGCATGGGCATGAAACCGAGCAGGAAACCAAAGCCCAGGTTGCCGCCGAAGCCGCTGGCCTGCTCGGTCAGGAAGCGCGACAGCCGGCTCGCGCGTGAGGCGCCGAAGACGCGGCGCAGGGTGCGGTTGGTGGCGATCGCCCCGGGGAGCTCGCGCAAGACGAAATAGTTCTCTGCCGCGCCGGCCAGCAGGCTGGCGGCCCACAACCACACGCCGGTCATCAGCGCCGAGAAGATGGTCACGCTGAAGAGGGGGTGATGAACGCGGATGATCTTCTCTGCGTACTCGGTGGTCAGCACCTGGTGTCCCACGAGGGCCTCGAAGACGAGCCCCACGAACATCGCAAAGGGAATCACCACGAACACGTTGCCGACGAGCGCGGTGAACTGCGTGCGGCTGGCCCGCGCCACGAGATCCACCAAAGGCGCGAGATCGGGGTTCGCCTCGTCGCGTTGCGCTTCGATGGCGCCTGCGATGGTGGCCGCGGTCATCGCCGGCTGCTTGGTGGCGAGCGCGAAGTGCAGCAGCTGCATCGTGACGAACCCCAACCCATAGCTGAGGCTGACGAACAACGACTCGAAGAACGGGGGCGGGTGCGCCGCGTTGATGAAGAACTTGAGCAGGATCATCAACGCGGTGATCGCCCCGCCACCCGCAGCCGCGTCGAGCATGGCCTGCTGCTCGGTGCGGGTCTTGGTCACGTAGTGCTCGCCCGAGCTGCCGGCGCGTTCCACCACGCGGCGCGCGAGCAAGCGGGTGCTCGATTGCCAGAGCGCGGTGAGCGTCTTGTCGGCCACCGTGCCGCGAATGAGCTCGCGCTCCAACTGCACCAGCGCCAGCTCGCGGGCCTCTTCCAGCCCGTAGAGAATGGTGACCAGGTGCAGCAGGCGGGTGAGCAGCGCGTTGATGAGCTCGAGGCGGAAGACCAGGTCGATGCTGATGCCGGTGGCGTCGAGTGAGGCGGTGACGTCGCGCAGGCACACCCGGCAGTCCGCGACGGTCGCCTGCAACGGGGCCAGTGACAGCTCGCCCTTGAGCAGCCCCTTGACGTGCTCCGGCAGCAGCAGAAACGGTGAGTTCGCCACCACCATCGACGGCATGCGTTTGCGCAGGTCGTCGCTGATGCCCTGCATGGCGATGCGCGAGGCGAGCAGCACCGCGGCCTCACGCAGGCCTGGGTCGAGCGCGCGTTTGACGGTGTCCGTGTCGAGGCCCAGCAATGAAGCCAGGCGCGTGCGCACCGACTCGGGCATCGAGAGCAGCCACTCGGCGCGTTCGGGTGAGTCGATGAGCCGGCCCAACAAGCGGTTCACCTCGCGGCCCACGGGGTAGGCGGGCAGCAGGTTCTCAGAGAATCGCTCCACCACCTCGCCCCAGAAGCCGAAGTTCGAGGGCACGCCGGTGTCGGTGAAGAGCATCGTCGCCGAGCCGCCCATCAACGCCTTGAGCATCACGCTGCGCAGCTGCTCGGCGAACGGCGGGATCTCTTCGGCCGCGGTGAGCAGCAGGCGGGTGCGGGTGTCGATTTCGCGCTCGCCCGTCAGGCGGCCGGGCGCCTCGCCGCGCTCGAACAACCAGTGCACGATGTCTTCGAGCCACTCGATGCCGTTGTTCGGCTCGCCGGCGCTGGCCAACGCGTGCAGCCGTCGCAGCACGCGGTTGTTCGGGTCGCTCGAACCGAAGCGCGTGAGGAACGTGTTCTTGTCGAGCAGCAGATGCGTTTCCAAGCGCCGCACCCTAACCGTTCCTGAGGCCCTGCTTTCGAACATCGGCCGGGCGGGGCACCCTCAGGAACTTGAGACCTTGCGCCATCGCTGTCTGTTGTGAGGGGATGCGCCCTGCCTTCGCCCGTGGCTCGGACGGCGTGGGGGCATCGACGGATTTCAATGAAACCGCTCTTCGCAGCAACCCTCATCCTCGCGCTGGGTGCGTGCCCTGAACCGGTGCCGCCCGCAAAGTGGGCCGTGCTGGCCCAGAAGCTCCCCCATGCGTTGCTCTCGGTCTGGGGCACGGCAGCCAACGACGTGTGGACGGTGGGGTCGGACACCGGCGACGGCAAAGGGCCGCTGGTGCTCCGCTTCGATGGAACCACCTGGTCGCGTCAAGAGACGGGCGCCACCGGCGATCTCTGGTGGGTGTTCGGCTTCGTCGATGGCCCGGTCTATCTGGGCGGCGAAGGGGGTCTCATTCTCCGTTACCAGAATGGCGCTTTCACGCGCCTGAGCACGCCGGGTACCGCGGTCGTTTCTGGCATCTGGGGTGCAAAGCCCGACGACATGTGGGCGGTCGGTGCAGAAAGTGGCGGAGCCAGGGGTGCCTTCGCGTGGCGACTGCGCGGCGGAGACGTGTGGGAAAACGCGGCTGGTTTCCCCCCCACGCTCGTCGACACCGACGCGATGTGGAAGGTCTGGGGCCGGGGCACCAACGATGTCTGGTTGGTGGGTTCGGCGGGCAAGGTGCTGCACTGGGACGGAGCGGCCTTCACCTTGAGCTCTGCGGGCACGGGCGAGGCGCTCTTCACGGTGCACGCGAACGCCGACCGTTTTGTGGCAGTGGGCGGGTTTGGCACGGCCAAGCTGGTGGAGAACGATGGCTCGGGTTGGGTCAACGCGGCGCCTCCTGGGGCTTCGGCGCTGGTCGGGGTCTGGCTCACTGAGAAGGGCGGCGTCGCGGTCGGGCAGTACGGCACGGTCTATTCGCGCGGCCCCGCGGGGTGGACGGAAGAAGAGACGGGCTTCAGCTTCTCGCAGTCGCTTCACTCAGTCTGGGTCGATCCGTCTGGAGGCGTGTGGGCCGCGGGCGGCAACGTGCTGACGATTCCTTTGAAAGATGGCGTGCTCATCCATCGTGGTCCCGCCGTTCCGGAGGTACACCTTTGAAACTGAAAACGTTGCTGGTCGCGGGTGCGCTGCTCACCGCGTGCGAGCCCGAGAAGAAGTGTGACGACTCAGGCCACGCTTGTACCTGGGCTGGTATTGCCGGCGAGTTCGGCTTCAACGGCGATGGGCTGCACCGGCTCGAGACCAGGCTCTACTGGACGATGGACATGAAGTTCGCGGCCGACGGCACGCCGTGGTTCATCGACTGGAACAACCACCTCGTCCGCAAGGTGTTGCCCGACGGCAAGGTGAAGACGGTGGTGGGTTGGATCGACCCGATCTTCCCGGGTGATGGTTCACAAGATGAGCTCACGCCCGCGGGTGCGCTGGGTACCGACGTGCAGCTCAACCACCCGACCGATCTCGCCCAACTCTCCGACGGCACGATGCTGGTGATGGCGTGGCACAACCACAAGCTGCGCAAGATCGACAAGGTGACCGAGCGGGTGAGCATCACCTGCGGTGCAGGCGCCGGCTTCTTCGGTGACGGGGCGATGGCCAGGGGCGCGTTGCTCAAGCAGCCCAAGGCGCTCGAGGTCGACGCGCAAGACAACATCTACATCCTCGACCAGCAGAACTTCCGCGTTCGGAAGATCTCGGCTGCGGGCGTGATGTCGACGGTCGCAGGCAATGGCATGCAGGCCTCCGCGGGCGACAACGGGCCGGCGCTGATGGCGTCGCTCCACTTCGAGGCGGGCAGCAACCCCGAGCCCTCGGGTGGTCTGGCGCTGCGTGACGGCAAGCTCTACATCTCAGAGACGCTCGCTCACCGCATTCGCGTGGTCGACCTCACCACCAACGTCATCACCACCGTGGCAGGCAACGGCATGGGCGGCTTTGCAGATGGCGCCGTGCTCGAAGCGCAGTTCGACAACCCGCGCGACCTCGAGTTCGGGCCCGATGGCCGGCTCTACGTGGCAGACACCGACAACAATCGCATTCGCGCCATCGATCTGGTGGGCGGCACGGTGAGCACGGTGGCGGGTACGGGTGAACTCGGCCTCGACGAGAAAGACGACCTGATGGCGACGGCGACGAAGCTCAAGCGCCCGTTCGCGATCGAGTTCGATCCCGCGGGCAACCTCTACATCTCCGACACCATCAACAGCCGCATCCTCCGGGTGGCGAAATGAACCGACTCTCTCTTCTGTCGCTGACGCTGCTCGTCGCGTGTGGGCCCCCGGTGCCCAAGCCGTGTGACTTCACGGTGGTGGGAAACATCTGCACCATCGCGGGCGCGGGCACCAACGGGTACTCAGGCGACGATGGCCCGGCGTTGAAGGCCGAGCTGTCGTTGCCGCAAGACACGCTCACCGCCGCTGACGGCACCACCTACGTGCTCGACTGGAACAACCATCGCATTCGCAAGGTGGGCTCCGACGGCATCATGCGCGCGGTGGCGGGGCGCGGAGAGCTGGGCGGTACGCTCGATGATCCCGCCAACTCAGACTTCAATCACCCCACGGCGATGCTGTTCGACCCTGCTGGCAACATGCTGGTGGCGGCGTGGCACAACTCGAAGATCCGCAAGATCGATCTCTCGACCAACGAGATCGTCGACACCTGCGGCGACGGCCGGCGCGCGTACTTCGGTGATGGCAGCAAGGCGCTCACCGCGACGCTCGATCTCCCCGCGAGCCTCGCGTTCGATCCTGCGGGCAACCTGGTGATCATGGATCAGGCGAACATGGTGCTTCGGCAGATCGACCCCGCGGGGAACATCAGCCTGCGTGCCGGCAAGTGCGTGATCGACGCCGTGCCGCCCGCGGGCCCCGGTGCCTGCGCCAGTGGCGTGGCGCCCGTCGCGTGCCCGATGTCTTCGGGGAAGACCACCTGCGGCGTGCCTTCAGAGACCTGCAGCAAGCCGTGCACGCCGGGGTACTCCGGTGACGAAGGCCCTGCGAGTGTGATGCGCATCGCGCAGCCGTTCGGCCAATCGGCAGACCCCGGTGGGCGCATGGTGTTCGACGCGGCGGGCAACCTGTACTTCGCCGACACCAGCAACGCGTTGATCCGGAAGATCGATCTCCAGGGCACTGTGCACCGCTTCGCAGGTGTGGCACCCATCGACGGCGTGGCGCAGCGTGGGTTCACGGGTGACGAGGGCCCGGCGACGTCGGCGCAGCTGAACAACCCGGTCGACCTCGCGCTCTCGGATGACGGCACGATGTACTTCACCGACACGTACAACCACTGCGTGCGGTCGATCGACGCGGCGGGAATCATTCGCACGGTGGTCGGCACCTGCGGCACCGCGGGCACGACGGGTGATGACGGCCCGGCGAGCGCGGCGTTGCTCAAGCGGCCGTACGGTCTGGAGTGGGCGAAGGGGTCGTTGAAGATCAGCGACACCGGCAACAACCGCATTCGCGTCATCAAGCTGAAGTGAAACGCATCGCACGCCTCTTCAGCTCTCTGAGGCGCGGCCTCCCACCGAGGGGGCTGACCCTCACGCTGCTGACGCTCTGCGCCTGCGAGCCCGAGCCCACCTTCCCGGTGGATTACACGAAGTCTTTCGCTGAAGTCCGTAACTGCCGGTCGAGCTCTGAACACGACTCGCACAACATCCGCATCCTCGCGTCGCCCACGGCCCTCGCCCCGTACCAGCACCGCGACGCCGGTTTCCCCATCGGAGCGACGCTGCTCAAAGAAGAGCGCGACTACGCAGACGTGAACTGTTCCGGCCCGGTGCTCCTCTGGACCTCGATGACCCTGCAAGCCGACGGCGGCTGGCATTGGCAGTCGGTGAGCCCCGAGCGACGCGTGCTGACCACGAACGAAGGGCGCTGCATCGGCTGCCACGCGGGCTGCGGTCGGTCACCCGACGGCTACGAAGGAACCTGCGCCGTCCCTTGAAGCACGAAGGTTCAGCGAAACGAGTGCAGCAACCACGGAATCAGCCGGCCATCGGTGACCAGCTGCATGTGATCGAGCCGCTCCGACTGCACGCTCACCAGCGGCGCCTTTCGAATGGCCGCAGGCAGCTCGTCATACAGCCAGGGCAGAGATTCGAGCTGCACCGAAGGCGCGTGCTTTCGCAGCATCCACTCGGCGCGTTGCTGCGTGTCGTAGCCGACGAGCACGAGCTGACGGGGCCCCGGCTGGCCATCGAGCCACTGCTTGAAGTCGCTCTCGTTGCCGTACATGCCGTCGATGAGCAGCACCTGGCCCACGTTCTCGTGGCTAAGCCAGCCAGCGATGGTGCGGTAGCCGCCGGAGTGACCCACCAACACGATGGGCCCCTGGGGTCGCTTGAGCTTGAGCCGTTTCTCCACCGCGACGAGCAGCTTCTCGAGGTCTGGCCAGAACACGGGGTCCGTTCGCCAGCTGCGCGCTTCGGGAATGATGAACAGCCCGTTGCGGCCCGAGTCGCGGAACTGGGCGGTGAGCTGATGCTCGCGCATCGCCTGGTCGACCGACGTGAAGAAGCCGTGCAGGTAGATGACGGTGACGGCGGTGTCGCTGCGATACGAACGCGGGCGCCAGACGTGAACGGGCCCGTTCTCCTTGGTGCCGAAGCGAATGTGTTTGCCGTCATCGAGCAGCTGCTCGACGTACTCGTTCTGGGTGGTGCGGCTGATCAGCTCGAGCGCAGGCGTGGTGGGCTCGCCGCCATCGGGCGACTGGGCCAGCACCAGGAGAAGCGGAACCAGCATGGCTACTTCGCTGCACCCTTCTTGGTAATCAGCATGTGCTTCGAGAGGTTCTTGTCGAGGTAGCCGTAGCGGAAGGCGAGCGGCTTGGCGTCTTTCCAGAGCTTCACGAAGTCGGCGTTGTACTCAGCGCTGGCGCCGAGGAAAGACTGGGCGAACTTGCCGTAGGCCTCCTGGGTGAAGCCGGCCCTGGTGGCGAACTTCGGGGGAATGCCGGTCGAGTCGCTCACCATGAACTGCATGTTCTCGAGCAGGTAGTTGCGGATGGTGGAGAACGGTTCGCGCCAGAGCAGGTAGCTTGCGGCCTTGGTCATCGCCACGATGGGTGTGCGGGCCTTGAGGTAGTTCTTCATGCCCTCGTCCTTGCCGAAGTGATCGTCATCGAGGTTCTGCGCGAAGTGACGGTGCACGATGCGGTCTTTCACGGGGTCGCCGCCCCTCTTCACCGCGATGAGCTCGAGGTTGTCGAACGCTTCCGAGAAATCAGGCGCGACCCAGACCTTGTTGAGCAGCTTCGCTTCTTTCTTCTGCAGCTCGTCGAGCTCGGTCTGGCCGAGGTAGCGGATGGAGCCGTCGGGGTTGGTCTTGACGTACTTGAGGCTGATGGGCTCATAGCCGTGCACCGCGAGCGCGATGAGGAAGAAGGCGAGCTGACCTGGCACTTCACCGCGTTGACCCTTCATCAGGTTCTCGGTCTTCGAATCGTTCGCGGTCAGCAGCCCCGATGACGTCGAACGGATGAGCGCGAGTGAGGCCTTGAGCTGCTTGGCGGTGATGCCCTTGATGCGGCGCGGGTCGCCGGCATGCTCGAGCGACATCGTCGTGATCTCCTTTGCCTCTGGGTAGGTGGTGAGCGCGCTGATCAGGTCACCGCCGCCGAATGGGTAGACGACCGTGGTGGGCAGCCCCGAGGGCTTGAGGCTCTGAATGAAGGGGGACGCCTCTTTGATCCACGTCGCGCGGTAGAGGTCGGCGCGGCGATTGAGTTCCTTGCAGTGGTCGGCGACGACCTTCGCGTCCAGGCCCCCGGGCAACGCAGAGTCATTTCCACACGCGACCACGCGGTAGAGGATCTTCGCCTCTTCAGTGAAATCGAGAGCGGGGGCCTGAGCCAGAATCGCCAGCAGCGGGAGAACGAGCATGGCTGGCGCGTCTAGCACGGCTTCGTTTGAGTGGTCAGGGTGAGGGCGGTGGGGCAGGCGAAGAAGTTCAACGAGCCGATCGCCGCCTGAGGGCCAGCGCACCAAGCACCAGCAACCCAAGCGGGCCTTCGCCACCGCTCGTACACCCGCAGCCGCTCATGCCACCCAGCTTCCCGCTGCCACCACCACCGCCCGTGCCGGCATCCACTTCCATCATGCCCCCGTCGGATCCGCCGCCCGTCGCTCCACCACCTGTGCCCGAACCGCCGCCGGTGACGGTGCCGCCGCCAGTCCCACCTCCGGTCATGCCTCCGCCTCCTCCGCCCGTCGGGGGATCCCAGAAGACGTCGATGGTGGTGGACACCACGTCAACGCATTCGCCGCGGGCGACGCGCTGATCGCTCATGAAATCCCACTCGATGAAACGCACCGAAGAGAGCGACCCGACGAACTGACCGGTCGCTTCATTCCGTGCGGCGGTGGTGACGGTGGCCGAGCCGGCCTGCCCGAAGAAGTCCTTTGCGCAAACTCCCGCCGAGTCGCAGCCGGTCGAAAGCATCGCGCAGAGCTCGCAGCTGGCGTAGCGGGTCGCGCTGTTGAACGTCCTCGTCGCAGGCAGGGTCAGGCCGGCACCGGCGTACGCCTCGACCCGCAGCACATCGATGCCGCCATCGGCTTGAATGGCCTCGCGCTCGCCAAAGGTCGTCTGCTTGGCCGCGACGTACCCGCCCCGAATGACACCCGAGGGCCAATTGGTGATGACCGTGCAGCCCGCGTCGGGGAGCGTGGTGCCCGCATCCATCGGGGGCATGCCCGCATCGATCGGCGGCGTCGTTCCGCACGGAACGGTCACTGAAGAGCCCTGCGGCGTCGGGCCGCTCACGATGAAGTCGGTCGAGTTCGAGTCGGTCTCCGTGCAGCCGTTGGCGATGCGGCTGACCGAGGTGGTTGGAGACGTGTTGGCTGTCGGCCCGCCTTCCGAACAATTCGCAGCAGTGCCGTAGCCCACCAGGTCGACGATGCTGCTCGAGCTCGGGCAGGTGCCGTTGAGGCCGGTCATCGTGTTCACCAGCGCGACTTTTCCCGCGGTGCCGCTCATCGCGGTGGCGCCGCTCACGTCATGCGCAGGCAACGCAGTGCCCGTACCGCCCGTGGCCATGCGCACCAACAGATACTGCCCGGGCTGCAGCGGGCCCGCGAAGCCGGCGAGGCTGGTGGGCTGCCAACTGCCGCCCGTGTCGCTGGTGTACTGCACCGACCAGCCTGAGACGTCGACGGGCGCCGTGCCGCGGTTGAAGAGTTCGACGAAGTCGTGGCGGTACGTGGCGCTGCTTCCTGCCGCTCCGCCGTAGACCTCGCTAATCACCACGCCGCTGGAGAGCGCGTCATGCCGGGCGGCAAACCCCGAGGGCTTCGACAGTTCAGGGGCACAGGCGAGGGCGACACACACGAGGAG
>JAYTAT010000381.1:0-4311 GCA_043737315.1 Archangium sp. | reverse complement strand
GGCTGATAGCGCAGCTCGATCGTTCGTTCATCGTGATCCTCGCGGTGTCGATCGGCGCGCACTTCGCGGGCGCAGGCTACCTCTCGTCGCAGCCACTGCCCGAGGACCACGACTTCACCATCGAAGAGATGAACGTCGACCGCTTCGCCCGAATGCTCATGCCGCTGCCTCAACTGCCGAAGTCGACCGAGCCCGAGAAGCCGACGGTGGCAGAGGCGCCGAAGCCGAGGAACACCGAGCCCTCGAAGCTGCCCAGCGCGCCGCTGTCGGCGCAGGCCCTCGAGAAGCGGGTACGTACGATGGGAATGATGGGCCTCATCGGGTCGCGTGGTGATGGTCAGAGCGGCTTCGCAGACATCCTCAAAGACACGGGCGTGACGGAGATCGCCGAGGCGCTGCGCGGCACCCAGCCGGGCGTGGCCGTGGCTTCCGTAGAAGATGTCACTGCCAGCGCACGCAAAGGCAACGAGACGGGCGTCAGGTCGGAGATCGCGCGCCTGGGAACCGACGGCGTGAAGCAGGTCGAACTCGGCGAGGCGACGACCACCACCATCAGCGCCCGCGTGCGCACCGAGAAGATCGTGATCGATACGCCCGACGTCGATGAGCGCGCGCTCACCCAGTGGCTCAACGGGCGAAAGGGGGCCATTCAGAGCTGCTACGAGCGCGAGCTCAAGCGCAGCCCGAAGCTCGCCGGCCGCCTGGTGATCAAGTTCACCATCACCAACCGGGGGCGCGTGAGCAACGTGGGCTTCGACGAAGACTCACTGCACAGCGCGCAGGTGCAGCACTGCATCTCGGCCCTGATGCGCGGCTGGGTGCTGCCCTTCACCCCAGACGACGAGGTGCCCGTCACCCTGCCCTTCATCTTCAGCGCGTCGAACTGAAGCACCCTGGCGCAGAGCCGGTACACTCGGCGCCATGTCGCAACAGCGAACGCAGCCACCCCGGCAATACGGCGCAGACGAGGTGCAGGAAATTCTGCAGCGCACCTCGCGCCTCGAGCGCAAGAAGCAGCTCGAGCGGCCCACGCTCCAGCTGTCGGAGATCGAAGCGATCGCCAGGGAGGCGGGGCTCGATCCCTCCCTCGTGCGCCGCGCGGCGCAAGAGCTCGAGCTGAGGCATGGCGAGACGAGTGCGGGCGCGAGGTTCGTGGGGGTTCCGCTTCGGCAGGTGTTCGAGCGAGAGGTCGACGGTGAGATCACCGCGGCGGCTCATGAGACGCTGGCGGATGAGATTCGTTCGACGATGGGTCCGCACTCGCTGGTAGGTCAGGTGTCGGCCATCGGGCGAACGCTCACGTGGGCGGGGCTCTCGCGCGTGGGCAAGATCGAGCTCAGCGTGTTCCCTCGCGACGGAAAGACGGTCATTCGGCTCGAGGTGAATTCCTCTCAGCTCGCGGGTGGGCTGTTCGGCGGGCTGATGGGCGGCATCGGTGGCGGGTTGGGGGTAAACCTGTTGTGGATGCTGCCGACGATGGCGCAGCTGCCCTGGTACTCAGGCGTCGCGGGCCTCGGCGCGACGCTCATTGGTGCATGGGGGGTTGCTCGGCTGATCTATGGCACCGCGGTCGGGCGGATCACGCGACGGTCAGACGGGTTGTTGGACAAACTCGAGCGGATCGTTCGGGCTTCAGTGAGCACGTCGCCTCTTTGAAGTCCTTGAAGTGAACGTCTTCCAACGAGGCGAGATGAAACAGGCGCGGTGAGAGCCACAGCACCCCCATCATCAGTTCACCGAGCACCGCTGGCTGCTTGATGCGCGAGGCGAGTTCACCGCCCAGCTTCGCCGCCACCAGGATGATGGCGAGCGCAAGAATGACGGGCGCCGCGGGATCGCCGTGACCTGAACCTTCTGCCAACGCCGGCGGGGTCGCGATCGCGACGGTGAGCGCGAGCAGCCGGGCCACCAACCTGCGGGAGATCACGGCAGGCCGAGCTGTTTTGCCAGGAAGGTGAAGGCGAGCGCGTTCATCTGCGCCCGCTGCGCGTTGTCTGCCGCGCCGCCGTGACCACCTTCGATGTTCTCGTAATAGAGAATGTCGGCGCCGTTCTCGAGCAGCCGCGCGACCATCTTCCGTGCGTGACCCGGGTGCACCCGATCATCCTTGGTGGAAGTGGTGAAGAGCGTGCGCGGGTACTTCTTGCCCGCCTTCACGTTCTGGTACGGCGAGAACTGCGAGAGCGCGAGCCAGTCATCGGGCTTGCCGGGGTCTCCGTACTCCTCCATCCACGACGCGCCGGCGAGCAGCAGGTGGTAGCGCTTCATGTCGAGCAGGGGCACCTGGCAGACGATCGCGCCGAACAGCTCGGGGCGCTGCGTGAGCATCACGCCCATCAGCAAGCCGCCGTTGCTGCCGCCCAGAATGCCGAGCTTCGGAGCGCTGGTGACCTTGCGGGCGATCAGATCTTCGGCCACCGCCGCGAAGTCGTCGTAGGCGCGCTGCCGGTTGTGCGTGAGCGCCGCGCGATGCCAGGCCGGCCCGTACTCACCCCCACCGCGAATGTTGGCGAGCGCAAAGGCACCACCGCGCTCCAGCCAGGCCGCGCCGACGGTCGCGTCGTAGTAAGGCGTGAGCGAGACCTCGAAGCCGCCGTAGCCCTCGAGCAGCGTGGGCGTAAAGCCGTCGAGCGTGAGCCCCGCCTTCGCGACCTGGAAGTAGGGCACCCGGGTCGAATCTTTCGAGACCGCAAAGTGCTGGGTAATCTCGAGGCCGTCGGCCTTGAAGAACGCAGGTGAAGATTTCATCAGCTCGCGTTTGGGCTTGTTGAGCGAGCCCAGTGAAAGCGACGAAGGCGTGGTGAAGCCCGCGGCGGAAAACCAGTAGTCGTCGTTGAGCTCCTTGTCGTAGGCGGCGACCGAGAAGGTGCCCACCTTCGGGGTGTCGAGCTTCTTCTGCTCCCAGCCCTTCTTGCCGCGGGTGGCGACGAAGACCACGCTCTTCACGTCGTCGAGCACGGTGATGAACATCGCCGTCTTCGTGCCCTCGTAGGCGTCGAGCGAAGTGCTCGGCGAAGGCTCGAACAGCACGGCGAAGTCACGCTTGCCTGCCTTCATCGCCTCGAGGGGAATCGCGAGCAAAGAGCCCGCCTTGTAGATCTTCTCGTTGATGACCCAATCCGAGCGCAGGCGCAGCAGCAGCTGGTCGTCCCACGCAGAGAGGGCCGCATCGTCGGGCTTGTCGATCTTCAAGCGCTTCTCACCGTCGCGCAGCCAGACCTCTTCACTGAAGAAGGTCTTGGCGCGGCCGACCCAGTCGCGCGTCTTACCGTGATCGAACTCGCGGTAGCCGTAGACGGCCACGTCAGCCGTCTCGCCTTCCAGCAGCAGCTTCGCGTCGGTCAGCGCCGTGCCGCGTTTCCACTCCTTGACGATGCGAGGGTAGCCCGAGGTGGTCAGCGTGCCGGGGCCGAAGTCGGTGGCCACGTAGATGGTGTCGAGATCCTTCCAGCCCACCTGCGACTTGGCCTCGGGCAGCGTGAAGCCGCCTTCGACGAACGCCTTCTTGACCGCGTCGAACTCACGCACCACCTCGGCATCCGAGCCGCCCGGCGAGAGGCTCACCAGGCACCGCTCGTACTTCGGAGGAAAGCACTGCGAGCCGTGCCACACCCAGCTCTTCTTCTCAGCGGCGCCGAGCGCATCGACGTCGAGCACCAGCTCCCACTGGGGGGCGGGCTTGCGGTACTCCGCCAACGAAGTGCGGCGCCACAACCCGCGCGGGTGCGCTTCGTCTTTCCAGAAGTTGTAGAGGAACCTGCCCTGCGCCGTGACGTTGGGAATGCGATCCTTCGAGTCGTAGATCGACTTGAGGCGGGCGCGCAGCTCGACGAACCCGGGCGCGCTCTCAAGCTCTTTTTGCGAGACGGCGTTGCGATCCTTCACCCACGCGATCTGCTTTTCCCCGTTCACGTCCTCCAGCCAGAGGTGCGGGTCTTCCACCTTGAGCGGAGGAGGCGCGGCCACGGGCGCCGGCTTGGCGGCCGGTGGCGCCATGGTCGTGGTGCTCGACGACGTGCACGCCGACAGCAGGGAGAGGCCAAACACCGCGAGGGGAATTCGCATGGCGGGCACCACAGCAAGAGCGCGATGAGACGTCGATGCGATTGTGCGTGGATTGTGCTGCCATGAAGCGATTGTTGCCGTTCGCCCTCGCCCCCAGCCGATGCCTCACCGAGGCGGACCTCGACGAAAAACTCAACCTGGGTCGAGCCGCGTGGCTGACACGAGAATGCCGTCGTCATCGCTGTAGAGCCAGTGACCTGGCACGAAGGTCACTGCGCCGAAAGAAACCGGTACCTCGACTTCTCC
>JAYTAT010000380.1:0-10585 GCA_043737315.1 Archangium sp. | reverse complement strand
AAATCGCGGGTGGCCTGCGAAGGCGTGGCGACCACGATGAGCTCGGCGCCGTGGGCTGCGGCCTCGAAATCGGTGGAGCCGCGGATCTTCGGGTTCAGCTCGAGACCCGGAAGGTAGTTCACGTTCTGATGGGTGCGGTTGAGCACCTCGACGAGCGAAGCGTCGCGGCCCCACAGCACCACCTCGTCGAAGTTCGCGGTGAGCACCTGAGCAATGGCGGTGCCAAAGCTGCCTGCGCCGAAGACGGTGGCTTTTTTCATACTGGCGCTTTCTAGCGCCCTTCAGAGCGAAGTGACGAGGCCCAGTGAACCGCCCGGCATCACGGAGTCTCCCTCCCGGCCGTGGATGTCCAAACCGAACGAGAAGACGAAGGAGGTCTTCGCAGACAACGGAATTTCAGCCCCACCTTTGATCATGACGTTGTGAACGGCCACGACCGCCGGCGGCACGCCCACCAGCGGGTCCGTTGCGTAGGGCTCGGTGTCGAGCGCCATCAGGTAGCGCAGCTCGAAGAACACGCGGGCGTCGCGCGGCTTGCTGCCCTGATAGGAGAGCAACATCGCGGGCGAGACGTTGATGTTGCGGCGGCCGGTGAGCCAACGCGCGCTGCGTGACTCGCGCGAGGCGCGCTGGGCGAAGAAGGCGTAGCCGCCCTCGAGGCTGCCAGAGAGCGACCAGTTCTCGCCCTTCACCAGGGCGAGGCGCGCGACGACCCGCGGCTCGTTCATCAGAAAGTAATACGTGTCGAAGGCCACCCCGAGATCGAACGCGTCGGTGAGGCCGAACAACGCCCGCACGGTGAGGATGGGAAAGCCCAGCAGCACCATCTGGCCGCGTTTGCCCGCCCCCAGGGTAGGTGCGCCGGCCATCGAGACCTGATTGCGCTCTTCAAGAGGCCGCACCCGCGCCAACACTTCGGGGCGAGGGCGCAGCGCACCCGCAGGCGCCACGTACGCGGGGGCAGGCGGCAGCGGCTGACTGGCCGGGGGCGGAGGCGGTGGGGGCTCAATCTGGGTCGAAGCCGGGGGCGGCGTGGGCTTGATGACACCCCACTCGTCTTCAGGAGACTGAGCAAAGGCGGCTCCGGTGAGGAGCACGCCCGTCAGCAAAAAGCGGCCGATGAGGTCGGGGCAGTTCATCGACGTGGGAGTCTGTCACGCCGGGGCCGACAGGCCCCAACGCTACTTGGGGTGAGAGCGACTTCAGGTAACCCATGAGGTCAGCCCGCTTCTAAACCCGAGAAAAGAGGCGGTCAGATCATGCGTCTCTGAGGAACGTCAGCTCGGAAGGTTCGTACCGACGGCGACCCGAAGACGGCGCGCTGAAAGGGCGCCCTCATTTTCGGCTGCACCGGCCGCGCTCCTCAAGAACACCTGGCCGCCGCCGGACTGCGTGTTCTGCCTTGTCGGGGGCTGCGCACAAGACGGTGGCAAATGGCCTCGCCGCCTGCTTTCACGGTTCTGGTGAGAGCCACATGGCTGTCGATCGTTCTTTTGTCGGGCTGCGGCGTGACGACGCAAGTTCGGCCCACCCCGCTTCGCACGCTGGCCGTGCAGGGTGCGGTCGGCGGCCCGATGGCGAACGTGGGAGTGCCGGTACCGCTGCCCTTGAGCAGCCTGGGGGTGGCGTGGGGCTTTCATCGCCGAGCCGACCTCAGCGTGCATACGCACCTGACGACGCTGGCGCTCACAGCGGTGCTCGGTCAGGACCTGGGCATTTCGGTGGCGGTACTCGAGACCCGAGAAGCCAGACCCGCGCTCACCTGGGGTCTGCGCGGCTACCTCTTCACCGACTTCCGCTCAGCACCTCAAAATTTCTACGAGTCGTCGCTCGCCGCAAGTTGGGACGTGGGGCGGGTGCGCCCCTTTGTCGCTGTCGCCGTGCAGCTTGACGCCCAGGCGCTGCAGTTTGACTTCGCCCCTGCCCTGGGGGCCGAGCTTTCGCTGGGGCGCTTCACCCTCGTGGTCGACCTCAAGTGGTACGCACCGACGCGCAGCACACGCGCCTCATCGGCCCCGTGGGTCAGCGTGTTCGGTCAGGGCGCGCTCGGCCTCGTGTTGGGAGGCCGCTACGACTTTCAGCTCATTGAACCCGAACCCGCCGCCACCCAGAGCGATCGTCGATGAAAAATACGCGAAGCCCCCCTCGCGTCATCACCGCCCGCGGCTGCCAGAGCTGATTGGTGGCGGCCCCCGTTTCGTCGATACGCTGAGGGTCTCGACCGTCGAACCGCATCAGGGTCAGCCCGTTCTTGACCGCCAACTGGTCCTGCAAGACCAGCTTCCATTCTGAGTCGAACACGGGCGAGGGTCTCACCCTTGGGTGACCGACCGCAGGCGGTGCGGGCATCGCTTGCCACGTACCCTGCCGCCACCTCGCGGCCGCGACCTCGCGCACGCCCCGGCGGTCGCGAATCTCGTCCCAGGCGGCCAACACCTCGCCCGACGGCGCCCGCGCAAGCTGCACATCGGCGGCGAGTACTTCCCGCTCGCTGGGGGCGGACAGTTGGCTGCTCACGCCCGGGCCCGCACACACCGCGCCCGATCGTGCACGGGTAAGCCAACGATGATCCCGGTAGTCGATCCACGCGAGGGTGATGGCGTCTTGCGAAGACCCCACCAGCGCCGGCTGAGCTTGAGACGCGTTCGCGCGGCGCGCGAGGGCCTCAGTCTCGTCGGCACGAAACGAGGCCGTCGCACCACACTTCACCCTGATGAACGACGAGAGGCCGTCTCGAAAGTCCGTCCACACCACCACGTGTGCGTCGTCGACCAGCGCCACCGCGGGTTCCCACTGCGCCGCGTCGGTTTCCTCGAGCCAGTGGGTCTCGAAGCGGGCCCCATCTCGAGTCTCGGCGAGGCGCACCTGTTCTCTGGATCCAATCAGTTCTTGCCAGGCGATCACCAGGTGGCCGGCAGCGCCAGCCGCGAGCGCGGGTCGCAGCTGACGGGCGCCAGGGCTCACCTGCTGGGCGCCTGACCAGCTCGCCGCTGCGTCGTCTGAGTGGGCAAGCCAGATCTGTTCTACCCCCGTGCGCGTGTCGGACCACGCGACCCAGATCGTCCCTGCGGTATCGACCACCACGGCGGGGTTGCGTTGGTGACCCAACTCGAAGGGGGCCACCTCGACGCTTCGATCGCCCTCGACCTCACGCTCAGGCAAGCGCTGGTCTGCGCGCAGCCAGAGGTCGGCGCCGGTGAGGCTGTCGACGGTCTGACCTGCCTTCGAGCCGCCCGGCAGCAGGGGCTTGCCCGCCGCACGGAGCCGAGCGCGCCGCTCTTCAAGCGAACCCACGAGCTCATCGTCGAAAGCCCACGCGCCCACGAAGTCGAGGCCGGGAATGGGCGGCTGCCCCACGAGCCGCTCGGCGCGGCCCCCCGGCACGGCCTGAGAGGTGATCCACACCTGCCCGTCGAACACGACCGACAACAGGTTGCCCGTCAGCACCGGCATCGCGCTGAAGCGCGTCGAGGCGTACTTCTGCGTCGTGGCCCAACTGGACGCCAGAATCACCTCGGGCAGCCAGTCACCGGGCAGCTCTTCTTGCGTCCACCCGCTGAAGGCCTCTGGCTGCACCACCAGCTCAGCGCCCAGGTCGTCGAGGCGTTGGGTGAAGGTGGGGTAAAACGCATCGCGACTGATGGCGATGCCTACGTTTCCAAAGGGGAGCCTCGCAACGTCGAGCGCGGTGAGCGCTCCGTTCGAGAGGTCGAGCAGCCCTTCCTCCGAGTCGGTCAGGTACACCTTGTCGGTGGTCGAGACGCGCTTCCCCATCGGGTCGTAGACGAAGCCCGAGTTGAAGACTTCGGGCGAGGTCGCGACGTAGGCCGGGAGCACTCCGTCGACGTCGAGAAATTGCATGTCACCGGGGTCGTACGACTCATGAACGCGCGGCAGGTTGGCGCTGGTGATGACCCAGGCCCCCGTGTCCTGGGCGAGCGCGGCGAAGGTGCGGTCCATCGCACGGAAGGCACGGTCTGAAAGCGCCAGAGTAAGCGCGCGCGCCGGCGAAATTTCCGGGTACCGCTCGCGCCACGCGTCGGTCTGGCGCCACAAACCGGCGTACAGCAAGTTGAAAGCTGTACCGGTATCAGCGGCCCCGCGGGCGAAGAGCCCATCGCGGCCCAGAAACCAGGTCACCAACCCGGCGTCTTCGGGGAACACGATGAGGGTCGGTCGATCCTTCGACTTGCAGGCCTGGAGCGCAGGAAGATGCCGCCGGAAGCTCTGCTCGAAGGCCTCGTACGACCGCGCGTCGTCGAGCGTGACCCGGTGACCGACCACCAGGACCCGAACGTTGCCCTCGTCGGTGAACTGAAGTGGGCAGGCCGTCGTCGAGGCGCTGGGCGGGGGTTTGCAGGCCCCCAGCGCGAGCGCGAGCGCGAGCCCCGCGAGCCGCGTCACCATCGCTCGAGCATCCGGTTCACGGCGACGTAGCTGAAGGCCATGATGGTCTCAGAAGGGTCAACCGAAACGGCGGTGGGAAAGACCGATGGATCGCAGACGAAAAGATTCCTCACGGCGTGGACCTCATGATTGCAGTCGACCACCGACGTGCGGGGGTCCGAGCCCATGCGGCACATGCCCGCCGGGTGCGGTGCTGCGAGCGTCACCGAGCCGGGGCGCAAGTCGATCGTATCGAGCTTCGCCAGCTCTTTGAGGTCGGTCAGCCTGGTGCCTTGAGGGTCGGGCACGATGATCTCTCGCGCGCCTGCGTGCAGCAACAGCAGCGCCTGCTTTTTGAGCGCGTCACGCACCGTGGCCTCGTCCAGCCCGCTCAGTTCCCAGTGCCAGACAGGCTCGCCGTCGTCGTCGAGCGTCACGTGCCCGGTCGAGCGATCGTCGATCCACGAGATGGCGCTGCCGATGCGGTGGGCCTGTTCCATCAAGCGCCGGTGCGGAGCCCCAAAGCCCGGCAGCAACGCCGCCAGGGTCGCGGGAGGCAGTTGGTTTGGGTACAGCAGGTAGCCACCTTCGAGATACCGGCCCCCGTCGAAGCGATGAAGTCGATAGTGCTGAGTGCCGACCGCAGCGGGAATGCCGCGCCACATCACCACGTCTTCGTCGAAGAGCCCGAACAACTGGGGACACGGGTTCATCTGCAGGTTGCGGCCGAGTTGGCCCGAGGGGTCCGCGATTCTCGAGCGCATCAGCAGCGGTGCCGAGGTGAAGCCCCCCGCAGCGACGATCACCTTCGTGGCCTTCACCCTCACCGTGTGGCCGGTGGGCCTGGCGGTGGCGGGGTCGAGGATCGCTGCGGTGAGCCCGACCGCCCGGCCGTTCTCGACCTCGATGTGTTTCACTTCGCAATCGGTGAAGAGCCGCACGCCCAACCGCAACCCCTCGGGGATCGAGGTGACCAGCTGGCTCTGTTTTCCGTCGTAGGCGCACCCCTGCATGCAGTACCCGCTGCCGACGCAACGCTCGTCGCGCGCCTGCATCACCGCTTCGTAGGGAATCTTCGCGGCTTCGGCGCCCCGCGCGAAGAGCCGATTCATGGTGTTGCGTCTGAACTCCGGGGCTGCGTGAACGTGATGGTCTTTCTCGATGCGGTCAAACCAGGGGATGAGGTCATCGAGTTGATGGTGCTCGAGGCCCCATTGCTCGAGGCGATCCTTCGGCGTTCTCCAGGTATCTGCCCAGTAATGAACCGAGGCCCCCCCGACAGTTCGCCCGTAGGTGAGCGCAGCCTGCCCGGTCTTGGTGGTGTGGAGCCCGCGGCCGCCGTCGATGCGAGCGAACATGTCGTCTTCGCGCTGATCGAAATCGCCTCGCTGGGGCAGCGAAAGACTGCCTCGCTCGAGCATGAGCACCGACTTGCCGGCCCGCGCGAGTTCCTTGGCGACGATGGCGCCCCCACAGCCCGTGCCGATGACGACGGCATCGACGGTCTCGACCCGAGACGCTGTGAGCTGACCGCCTTCGACGATCTGCGAAAACAAGGCCTCTTCGATCACGATCTCACCCGAGAGTCTGCGGGCGGAGCCTTGCGCGGCTGGAAAGGCCCGTCGTACCGCACACCCTTCCAGGTGCGCTCGTCGCAGTAGTGAAAGAAGACGGAAAGCAGCTTGAGGTTTCCGAACACCTGTCGCTCCAGGGCGTTGCCGTCCACCGCCATGCGCTGAAGCCACGCGTCTTGTGCATGAGGCGACAGACGCGTGAAGCGGGTGGCGTCGAAATGGAGCACGCCGCCGTGCTCGAGCAGCAGCAACGCCGCTTTCACGTCACTCTGCATCTGGAGGGTGTGGAAGCCCAGCTCGCGATCGATTCGTTCGGCGACGCGGGTTTCGCGCGGGCCGGGCTCTGACTCAGAGCGCTGGGGGCAAACCCGATCACAAAACGCCGCCAGCACCCCCAGCTCCTTGAGCGAGAGGACCTCAGGCGTCGCACCCGGGAGCAGCGAGGCGTAGTGCGCGTCACCGCCCCCGCGCATGAAAAAACCAGCGGCGACGACGAGCGCGCCGCTCATCAAGCCCCCTGTGACGAGAAAGCGACGGCGGCTGAGCGGGTTCATCAAGTCAGAGCTCCGGGGCGGCAAATCAGCAGCCAGTACTGCGCGAGGTGAACGAGTCGGTCAATGTCTTCGCCTTGCGGCGCATCGAGATGCCGGGAAATTTTTCGGCCGCGTCTAATGTGACACACCGGCCGACGAAGCCCTCCGAAAGCACGTGGTCCCACGTCTGACGGTTCAGCGGAACAGACCAGAAGGGCGGGGGTTTTTGAGCCCGCCGCTGTGCGTCAAAAGGGGGGGCCTCCGGGAAGCGGAGGACGTTTCGGACTGCGTCGACGTCGGCGACCTCACGCCAGGGGTCGAGGTTGAAGTCACCGGTTAGTTGGGCGCGAGGCTGGATACGCAGACTCACGGCCTCACCCGAGCCTTGCAACGCTGCGGGCCAAAAGCGGCCGGCAGTATTGGCTGCGTGATGGTCTCGGAAAGCAGCGCGATGTCAGGGCGCACCCGAGCGATTCCCCCGATGACGCGCGCTTCTTGCGCGGCGTTGCAGGGCTCGTAGAGAGCGCCATCACACTGGGTCACGTCGATGTTGCCGAGGTTCGCAGCGACCACGCTGAAGGCGCGAGGGCCCGCATCGGGCATGTCGACGAGCCCACCCTCACCTTGCTGATCTTGACGTCTGGCGCGACCAGCGGGGTTTCCGCAGGCACGCCCAACTGCGGGGGCGCACTCAGGCTCACCGAGACAGATTTTAAAAGAGCAAACACCAGATGAACGTTCGCACCCTGAACAACGCTTGGATGCAACGAGGATCGTCGCGGGGGCCGCACTGCATCGTACGCTCGCACTTTGGTTGGCAGCCATTTCGCTACCGGCCCGAGCCCGACTAGAAATCTCACATGGCTCGATACGGTACGGCACGGGTGAGGGCATTGGGCTTCTGTGTGCTCGGGCTTTGTGGCGCCGTCGCGCTGGGTGCTTGCACAGGCATCGTTACGGATGCGGACGGTCGGACGATGGATGCCATGGTGCCGAACGGGTTCACAGACGGCGGTCTGCCTGATGATGCCGGTCTGCCTGATGATGCCGGTCTGCCCGATGATGCCGGCCCGCCTGATGCCGGTCTGCCTGATGATGCCGGCCTGCCTGATGATGCCGGTCTGCCTGATGCCGGCCCGCATACGTCGCTCGATGCGACGACGCTCACACCCACACCGGTTGGGAGTGGCGCGAGCGAAGTCGCAGATACGGCAGCGCAGGGGGGCCGAAGTATTGCGTTGCTCTCGACTGACAGCACAGGAACCCTGATTATCCCCGGGAATTTAGTCGCAGGCCGCTATACAGTACACGCTCGCATGCGTGCGACGTCGTTCGGTACCAGTACGCCCGCCGAGGAATGGCCGCGAATCTCGTTCGAGCTTGACGGCACAGAAGTGTCCGTCGCCCGAATCGAGAGCACCTCGTACCGGTTCATCTGCGCAGGCGGACTGGATTTGACCCCCGGCAGCCGCGTCTCGGCGCGCTTTCTCAATGATGCCTCGGGCGGGGGCGGTGATCGCAACGCCTGGCTCGATGAGTTCGTCTTCGAGCGGGACCCCGGCCTTTCCATCACAGGCATTGCGGCAGGGGACATCGTCGCCAGCGTCACAGGGCCCACCATTCAGGTCACCACGCTCCCTGGCATCACGCCCGCTGAGATCGTCATGGAGTTGACTGCCGCGGACAACAGCGTGGCGATGCGACGAAGTCTGTTCCTGCCGCCCTTCTGCTTCACCGGACGGGCAGCAGGTGGCTGCGCGGCATTCGACAGCACAGCCGTAGCGGACGGGCCCTACCGCCTGCGAGTGACCGGCCGCTTCGCCAATGGAATCACACGCATCGAGTCAGTCGGTGTTCGAGTCGCGAACAGGGCTTCAATTGCCTACGGCCCGCCCCTGGTGATTTTGACGGGCGGAGTCTACAGCGGCGCCTACCAGAGCACCGACTCGAAAATCGCGGCAATCACGGTGCGCACCTCGGACCCGGTAGTCATCGAAAACGCCACGGTTCGAGGTCCCGGCGCGCTCATCAGCAATGGGTTTTATGACGCGAACGGTGTATGCAATTATCAAGTTCGTACGCAGCTCACCGTGCGCAATGTCGTTGGGTTCGGGACCACGCCGACCGTCGCGTTGACCCAAAAGGGCGCATTCGTCACGATTGAAGAGGGCGACGACCTGCGCCTCGAGAACAACTACGTGGACGGCGCCAGCCAGACCGTCTACGCGCGGCAATTTCGCACCGGAATTCGCCCGGGCGACGGCATACGCATCATGCGGAACATCGTTCGCAACATCGATGGCCGCGTGGCCAATGGTCGCGGTGGGTACATCGACCGTGACGCCTCATGGCCCAACTACCCCACGAACAACTACCCCCGTGGCGTGAGCTTCATGCAATTCGTGCAGTTCAACACCGTTTATAATCAACCCAACGCCGAGATCGGCTGGAACGAGATCATCAATGAACCGGGCATCAGCCGGGCCGAAGACGTCATCAGCTTCTTCGAGACCGGCGGCACTGCGGCGTCACCGCTGCGCATTCACGACAATTACATTCAAGGCGCCTACCCACACCATGTTCAATACGACGGCTACAGCGGCGGTGGGATCATGACGGGCGACGGGGGGCGAACGACGCTCCGTGGGTACATTTATACGTACAGCAATCAAGTCATCGAGACCGTCAACTATGGCTTGGGTGTGTTGGGCGGTCACGACAATCAGGTCTATGAAAACCGCACGCTTGCTTCCGGCATCCTCGCCGACGGGCGAATCATCCGCTCCCAGAACGTCGGGGTTCAGTTCTGGGACTACACGGGTGGTGCTGCGTTGGTCCCACCGACGTTCTACGGCAACATCGTGCGCGACAACGTGGTGGGTTGGGCCCAGTGGAACGGTTCCGCCTGGTCTCGCAACGACACGTTCGTCCCGGCGTGCAGCACGGGCGGTTCGATGTGTTTCAACAACACGTCCTTCGGCGGTGTGGGAAGCCGAATTCCAGCCAACATCGCCGCCACCGAGTACCTCTCGTGGCGGGCGAAAGTAGGCGCTCAGTCCATCACGCTGGGCCCGCGATGAAGACGCCTCCCAACGGCGTCGACGTCGAGTGCTGAAATTGGAGATGACTCTGTAGCGCTGGGGCTGACAGGCCCCCAGTGCTGCCTGGGCTTTAGAGCGACTTCAGGTAGCCAATGAGGTCGGCCCGCTCTTCCACCGAGAGCGTCGAGGTGACGCCGTGGCGGTCACCCACGTTGCTGAACACGCGCTCTTCCAGGGTCAGCTGCGAACCGTCGTGCAGGTACGGCGCGCTGCGGCCGATGCCCAGCAGCGAAGGCACGTTGAAGCCGGTCGCAAGCACCACGCCGTTGTCGCGGTTGCTGCCGCTCAGGTGCAGCGTGCCGACGTCCTGGTTGGTGTTGTTGGTGAGCAACTCGCCCGTGTGGCAGGTGCCGCACGCCGCCTTCTCGAAGGCCGCCTTGCCGCGCAGCTCAGCCGGGGCACCGCTCATCACGGCGCGCAGCGGGTTCTCGGGCAGCGGGAGCTGATCGATGAAGGTGTCGAGCTTGAGCGCGGTCTGGCGATCGAGACCCGAGCCACCCATCCGCTCCGTGATGGTGTGCACGTTGAACTCGTTGAGCGAGGGGAACTCGCCGCTCCAGTGGTAGGGGGCGGTGGACAGCAGCTTGCGGCCCGCGAGCGCAGGGGTCTGACGAGGCCCGTCAGGGAACTGCCAGACGTGACCGTCTTCGCGGCCTTCGAGGTGGCAGGTGCTGCAAGCCACGTTGGTCGACGCCGAGCTCATGCGCAGGTCCTGCGCGTTGAAGAACAACTTGCGGCCTTCGGCCATCGCGACGCTGAGCTTCTCAGGCGCCACGTTGCGGATCGCGGGCCTGGTCACGACGACCGCGGTGGAGCCCTTGCCCTGGCCGTCGAAGATCTCGAGCTGGTGGCTGAACTGGCTGTAGACGTAGACGCGTTTGCCATCGGCGGTGATCGCCAGACCGTCTGCCCCGTGGCCTTCGATGTTCTGCACGGTGCGCACCGAGGTGCCCGTGGTCTCGAAGTCGATGCCCGTACCGCTGCGCTTCCA
>JAYTAT010000379.1:0-26446 GCA_043737315.1 Archangium sp. | reverse complement strand
TTGCAGCGCAAAGAAGAAATTGGCCAGTCGGGGCGGGACCAGCGTACTGAACTTTCATGATGCGCCCCATGATGCTGACCCTCGCAGTCCTGGCGTCTTCCTGCCTCACCTCGCCCGGAGGAGGCACCGGCACCCTCTTCGTCACGGCCCGGCTCACCTCTGATGGGAGCACCTCGGGCAGCGACGCGCGGGTGACCGTGCGCGAGGGCTCGTCGAATGGCGCCCTCGTGAAGAACGCTGAGGTGGCCATTTTGGGCGGCGCGCTCGGCCGCACGCTGGTGGGTTACGACGACGACCGCGACCAGTACCGGCTCGACGGGTTCACCTGGGTCGAAGGGTTCCGCCTCGAGGTGATTCGCGGCAACGATCGGCTCGATGGGTCCATCGCGGCGCCAGGTGCGACGTTGATCGTCGATCCGATCTCCGACTCGACGTACCGAAGAGCTGACGGGCCGCTGATCATTCGCTGGCGAGACAGCCGGAACGCGCCCGCGGGCAAGACGCAGCTTCGCCTCGAGAAGGCGAAGATCGATCTCTCGATTCAGGAAGGCGTGACGGACCTTCTGGTGGACCCGAACGACCTGATCGTCAGCGACAAGGAAAAGATCCGGCTCGAGCGCACCAATCAGGTCTCACTGGCCGGCGGCGTCGCGGGCTCGAGCTTGAGCGCTGGCACCGAGCACTCGATCGAATTTCGCGTCGAGTAGGTGGGCCCTCACCCTCTCCGAGCGGGCCCAGAGGGTGAGGAGACCTCTTGACGAGCCCGCTGACGCTCACCGGTTGACTCCGCGGGCACGAGGCACCTGGGGCCCCGGCCGATCAGATCTGCGCGGCCTGCAAGCTCGAGCGCCTCACGCGCATCGGCCCAGTGCTCGGGGTTCCAATAGAGAATCAGGGCCTTCTGCAGCCGCTTCTCCTTCAGACCCTTCGCGACGAACACCGGCTCCATCTTCAGAGGGTCGATGCCCGTGTAGTACATGCACGCAGCCACCGACATCGGCGTGGGGATGAAGTCCTGCACCTGCCGCGGCCGCCGCCCGCTCTCTTTGAGCCACAGCGCGAGATCGACCATGTCTTCCAGCGTCGAGCCCGGGTGACCCGAGATGAAGTACGGAATGTCGTACTGCTCTTTCCCCGCGGCCTTCGATTCACAGGCGAACATCTCCTGGAAACGTTCGTAGCTCTCGATGCCGGGTTTCTTCATCTTCTCGAGCACGCGCGGGCTGACGTGTTCAGGCGCGACGGAAAGCTGACCGCCGGTGTGAAAGCTCGCCAGCTCCTTGACGTACTCGGGGCTCAGCTCGGCCAGGTCGTAGCGCACGCCTGACGCGATGAAGACGTGCTTCACGCCTTCTTCCTTTCGCACGTCGCGCATCAGGTCGATCAGCGGGCCGTGGTTGGTGCCCAGGTTTTCACAGACACCGGGGTGCACGCAGGACAGCTTGCGGCACTTGCTCTCGATCTCCTCTGACTTGCACTTGAGCTTGTACATGTTGGCGGTCGGGCCGCCGAGATCCGTGACGGTGCCGCGAAAGTCGCCCATGCGGCGCATCTGGCGGATCTCGCGCAGCACGCTGGCCGCCGATCGGTTCTGAATCACCCGCCCCTCGTGTTCGGTGATCGAGCAGAACGTGCAGCCGCCGAAACAACCGCGCATCAGCACCACCGAGTGCTTCACGATCTCGAAGGCGGGGATGCCCTCGCTGCCGTACATCGGGTGCGCCGCGCGGTTGAACGGCAGATCGTAGAGCTCATCCATCGCGACGTTCGCGAGGCCCTTCGAGGTGTCGCCTTCACCGTCGCCCAACGGGAACGCAGGCGGGTTGAAGAAGACGCCGCGTTCGCCGTGACGTTGCACCAGCGCGCGCGCGTTGCCGGGGTTGGTCTCGCGCTGGAAGGCGCCAGTCATCTTCGCAAAGGCGGTGAAATCGGCGGAGACCGCCTCGAAGCTGGGCAACACGACCGTCTTCCGATCGGCCACCTTCACCGCGGGATCCGCTTCGTGCTTCTTGACCTCTTCGTTGTTGATGAGGAACGCCGTGCCGCGAATGTCACGCAGCTGCCCGACCTTCTCGCCACGGTGGAGCCGATCCGCTATCTCCCAGATGGGCCGCTCGCCCATGCCGAAGACCAGCAGGTCGGCCTTTGCGTCGAGCAGAATCGAGCGGCGCAGCTTGTCGCTCCAGTAGTCGTAGTGCGCGATGCGCCGCAGCGAGGCCTCGATGCCACCCAGCACCACCGGCACGTCGGGGTACGCCTCGCGACAGCGCTGCGCGTAGACGATGGTGGCGCGATCGGGCCGGCAGCCGGTCTTCCCCCCCGGCGAGTACTGATCCTCGCTGCGGTTCTTCTTCTGGGCCGTCAGCCGGTTCAGCATCGAGTCCATGTTGCCGGCGGCGACGCCGAAGAAGAGCCGCGGCTTGCCCAGTTCCTTGAACGGCTCGGCGGAGTGCCAATCGGGCTGCGAGATGAGGCCCACCTTGAACCCACGCCCCTCCAGGAAGCGCGCGATGAGCGGAGGACCGAACGCGGGGTGATCGACGTACGCGTCGCCGCTGATGATGACGATGTCGCACTGCTCCCAGCCGCGCGCCTCGAGATCAGCGCGCGAAACGGGAAGGAAGGGGTACGGGAATTTCTTGCCTGACATCACGGTCGCCATCGCGCGTCGATCCCTACTCCGTTCCATCGACGAGGCGCAAATAACGGCAGTCACCAGGCCGCGCGCACCCCGGCGTAGGCGCCGATCTGCCAGGCGAGCCCACCGGCTGCTTTGGTCGCTGAGCCGCCGTTGATGTGCAGCGTGAAGAACTTGTAGCTGACCTCGAAGTCGCCCACGAAACGCACGCCGTCGATCGTGTTGCCGAGCGGCAGGTAGTTGACGCCGAGCAGCACCCGGGTCTCGTGGCGATCGAGGAAAGCGACGCCGATCGCGGGCCCTGCCCCACCTCTGACCGCAGCGGGGGTCGCAGCCGTCGATTGCGCGGGGTCGATCGCGCGGAGCTCACCCGCGAGACCAACCGCGATGGCGCCGAAGAAGTAGCGAGCCGTCAACAGTGAATCGAGGGACGAGGTCGCAGTGCCAGAGACGCTGGCAAGGTACCGGCCCCAGAGGCGAATCTCGAAACCCGGGGCCATGCCTTCGGGGGGCGCCGTGCCCCAGAAACCGAAGTGCGCGCCGCCCATCAGCCCCAGGCCAAAGCCCGAGTCGAGCCCGCTGCCACCACCTGCGATCCACACGCTGCCAGCCGAACGCTCGAAGGAGTCGTCAATCACGATCGCATCGGCCTTCTGCTTCGCCTCGAAGAGACGGTTCTCCGCATCGATGCGCGCCTTCTGGGCCTGCGCCGCTTCAGTGACGGCCGCCTGCGCGATGGCAGGGCTCATGCTCACGGCGTCGACGGCGGCCTGCTTCTTGAGCAGCTCCTCGTCTTTCGCGCGCTTGAAGTTCGCTTCGGCCTGGGTCACCAGCTGGGTCTTGAGGGTGCGCTGCTGGGCGACCTTCGCGTCACGTTCAGTCACCGCCTTCTTTTCTTCGGCCGCCTTCTGAGCGCGCGCGGCTTCTTCCTTCTGCTTGTCGAGCTTCGCTTCGGTCTCGGCCTTCTCTTTGAGGCGCTGCTGCTCGGCCTCGGCGCGCTCTTTCTTGCGCTCTTCGTCGGCCTTGAGCCCCTTCGCTTCGGCGGCGCGCTTTTCCTGATCGCGCTCGTCACGGGTGCGCTGCTCGGCTTCTTCGCGGCGTTTGATCTCGCGGTCGGCGAAGTCTTTCTGCTCCTTCTGCTTGCGCGCTTCGGCGTCAGCGGCGGCGAGCGCGCGTTTGTCGGCTTCGGCTCTGGCGGCAGCGGCGTCCTGCGCTGCTTTGAGCTTGATGGCTTCGGTTGCCCCGACCGCGCCTGCAGCGGCGGCCAGGCGCTCTGATTCGGCCCTCGCCGTGGCTGACTTCACTTCGTCACCAGCGACGCGCTCCTTACACTTCTGGAGCTGCGTCTGAGTCCACCGGGCGTAGAGGTTGTACTCCTGGTACATCGAGTCGCGCCGGGTCGCCTGCACCATGCGGCGCTGACCTGCTGCGGTGAGCGTGGCGAGGTCGACGTTGCACGAAGCGTCACTGGCGATGGCGGCGGCCCCGAAGGTGCGCGTCATCGGGTAGCTCGCGCCGTTGTAGGGCAGCAGCATGTCGCGCAGCCACTGGCCCTCGTCGAAGCCCACCTGCTTCTGGATGGTGCTGGTGAGCATGGTGGTGCATTCGAGGCGCGCCTGATCGCACGCGTCACCCCGCTCGGCACAGAGCCCGGCTGCCTTGGTGAACGTCAGCCCGAGCACTTTGTCTTGAGCCATCGCGGCCACCAGCGGGGCCGTCTCGCGCACCCGCGGTGCTTCACAGGGCTCAGCAGCGATGACCGCTGCGACGACGATGGTCATGAACAGCATGGGTGACTCCGGGGTAGAGGTGCGGGCTTACTTCGACAACGAAAAGACACCGGGGATGCCCCCGTCAGTCGTCTCGCGGTACCTCATGACAGTGCCGTTGATGCAGCTGTCGTAGGTCTCAGCGGGGCTCGTGGTGGTCAGCTCGCCCAAGGTGTACGTGTAGTTCTGCGAGCCGCTCTGACCGATGTCGAAGGTCAGGTCGCACACGCAGTTCGTGCCGACCACTGCGCAGGTGCCGGTGATGCCGTACTGGGCCAGTTGCCCCGGAATGAAGCTGCAGGCGTTGTTGCACGGGGGCCCGGCGGTCAGCGTGAAGTTCACCTGACCCACGACAGCGCGGTGCACAGCGGTGCCGTCGAAGAGGGCTGAGCCTGAGATCGCGCCGTTCTTGTTGGTGACCGTTGCGGTGCAGCCAGCGGACATCGCGGCCTGGGTCACGCGCGAGAAGGCGGAGTTGTCGATGCAGCCGGTCGCGTAGGCCCACGCGTCGACTTCGTTGCCTGCGCAGTTGCTGACGGCGCCGCAGTCGTTGGCGAAGGTGAGCACGACCGTCGGGGGCGTGAGCGTGCCGCCGTCGGGCCGCACCACCGTGCCTGCGTCGAACCTCGGCGCGCCACCGCCGCCGCCGGTCGAGCCGCCGCCTGCGCCGCCACCCGTTGAGCCGCCGCCACTCCCGCCACCCGTCGAACCACCGCCGCTGCCGCCACCCATTGAGCCGCCGCCAGCTCCGCCACCCATCGAGCCGCCTCCTGAACCGCCACCCGTCGCTCCGCCGCCACCGCCCGTGGTGCTCCCGGTGCGGCAAGTGCCGAACTCACAGACGTTGCCGGCCTGACAGGAGACGCAGCCATTGCCCTGGTTGCCACACGTCGACTGACTGGCGCCCGCCTGGCACGCACCCGCGGCGTCACAGCACCCTGAGCACGTCGCAGGGGAACAGGCCGGAGGCGTTGCGGCACACCCGACGAAGGCTCCAATGATCGCTGCGGCAGAAAAGGCGAGAATGTGGCGTGCGTGGTGCATCGGAAGACTCCAGGTGTGGGGCAAGGGCCGCCCTCGAAAGGGCGTGCAGCTTCCCCCGGAAAGCCGGCAACGGAAAGCTCCTCGAACACACTGTCTGAGAAGGTGTGACTTCGCCTTTGAAGAGGTGCTGGCTCCTGGGTCGTGGCCTGCGCAGCCCGCACCGATCGGGCCTCTCGGCGCGTGACGGGTTCGCCACGCAAAACGCGAGCTTCGACTCAGTGAACGTTCAGCCAGCGCCGGTGCAGATCGGGCGGCACGATCAGCTTCCATCGCGGGACGTAGACGTCCTCCTGGGTCCGCGCGCTCCGAAGAAAATACGCCGCGTCCTGCACGCCTCGGCGAGCGAGATCCTCCCACTGTGATTTGCGGAGGTCGAATCGTGCGCAGGTCATGAAGAAGGCCAGGCGCGTGACGAGCAGCGGGCTCTCGAAGGCGTACGCATGCCTCAACATGGCGGCTGCATCGGCAGACCCGGCGCACGCAGCGAAAATCTCCAACAACTCGATGGGGGTCGGAGCTCGCTTGAGCAAAGCCAGACAATCCACGAGTGTGTGCGCGATCGAAGTGACGAGGATCGGCTGCTCCTCACGCTCGACGCGACCTGCTCCCGCGCTTTGCAGGCGGTCCCCGGTCACGCGCAGCGGCGCGTAGATCATCTCCTGGTAGATCGCGCCCGTGGTGCGCTCCGTGGTCATGAAGCTCACCCGGTGTTCCATCCCGGTGAGGCCATGAAACGACAGTGCCCCGTCGTGAGAGATGACGACCTCCCTCGCCATCTTGGAAGCGAGGAGCCAGGGGTCGACGAACTCCAGGGTCGCGTAGACGCCTCGGCGCACGTTCACCAGCCGCCCCTGAGCCACGTGATACGCGAGGACCTTTCGGGCGCTCTCGATAGGACGACGCATCGCCCGATACGCCTCCTCAAACTCTTCGAGGCGGAAAGCCGAACGACGGAGGATGAACCCGAGGGGGGACGCTTTCTCAATCACTTGCCGATGATACGCGACAACCCTAAAAAACTAGATTCATCGCGTATCAATGACAGCAACTCGTGACGAGCAACCCCCGAGAGGTCCGGGGAAAATTGGGCGCAGCACGCCCCGCGCTGAGAGGCCTGTTCGGACCCTGCTCGGGAGGGACACTTTCCGTTCACCGCCCACCATCGAGGCAGTCAGTGAACTGCGCCCCTCTCCCACGCACGGAGAGGTTACCGCCGGTGCTCGCGGTACCACGCGATCGTCTGCGCCATGCCGCGCTCGACATCGACCTGCGGCGACCAGCCGAGCACCTGCTTGGCCTTGCCATTCGCCAGCACGCTGCGCCGCTGCTCCCCGAGGCGCTCGGGCCCGTACTTCGCGGCCGCCGACACGCCGAGATTCTTCGCGAGCAGCGCGTACACCTGATTCACATCGGTCTCGGTCATGGTCGCGATGTTCACCCCACCGCAATACGCGGTGGTGAGCGCCTTCACGTTCGCATCCACCACATCACCCACGAACACGAAGTCGCGCGTCTGCCCGCCGTCGCCAAAAATCGTGCATGACTCGCCCCGCAGCAAACGCTCCGCGAAGATGGCCACCACGCCCGCTTCACCGTGCAGGTTCTGCCGCGGCCCGTAGACGTTCGCGTACCGCAGCGCCACGTAGTGCAGCCCGTACATCGCCTTGAAGCACGACAGGTACAGCTCACCTGTGAACTTGGAGACGGCATACGGCGAGACCCCAGCCGGCGGCTCGGTCTCTGGAGTCGGCATCACCTGGCTGTCGCCGTACATCGAGCCACCCGACGCCGCGTAGATCACCCGGGTGATCGCCCCGCCCCGCCGCGCTGCCTCGACCATGGCGATCGTGCCGCCGATGTTCGTCTCGGCATCGAAGCGGACGTCGGTCACCGACTTCCGCACGTCGATCTGTGCGCCGTGCAGGTTGAGCACCTCGGGCTTGAACGCTTCGACCGCGCTGGCCGCTGCTTCCGAGCGGATGTCGGCTTCCACGAAGCGCGCCCGTCCGTTCAAGTTCTTTCGATCGCCGGTCGAGATGTTGTCGACGATCAACACCTCATGACCCAGCGCCCCATACGCATCGACGATCTGCGAAGCGATGAACCCAGCGCCACCCGTGACGGCGATCCGCATTCGTTCAGCCCCCTGAGGCGACGTACGCGACGGTCTCGTCCATACCCTGCGCGACGGTGTGCGTCGGCGCGTAGCCGAGCTTCTCCCGCGCCCGGCTGATGTCGGCCTGTGAGTCCTTGATGTCGCCGAGGCGGAACGGCTGAAACACCGGCTCGAGCCCTGCGATCGACGGCTTCTGCTTCGCCAGCCGGGTGACGATGAGCTCGTACAACTCGAGCAGGCTGGTCTTGCCACCGACCGCCACGTTGTAGACGCAGTCCGTCGCACCAGGCACCTGCGTCAACGCCGCGCGAATGTTCGCCTGCACCGCGTTCGCGACGAAACAGAAGTCACGGCTGGTGCTGCCGTCACCGTTGATGAGGCAGGGCTTGTCTTCCACCAGCGCCGCCATCCACCTGGGGATCACCGCTGCGTACGCGCCGTTCGGATCCTGCCGGGGCCCGAAGACATTGAAATAGCGCAGCCCGATGGTCTGCATGCCGTACGTGCGCTGAAACACCGAGGCGTAGACCTCGTTGATGTGTTTGGTGGCCGCGTAGGGAGACAACACGCGTCCGGTGCGCGACTCCACTTTCGGCAGCGTGGGATCATCGCCGTACACCGAGCTGCTCGAGGCGAACACGAAGCGCTTCACCTTCGCGTCGCGCGCGGCGATCAACATGTTGACGAAACCATCGACGTTGGCCCGGTGGCTGTCGAGCGGGAACGCGATGCTGCGCGGCACCGAACCCAGCGCGGCCTGGTGCAGCACGTAGTCGACGCCGGCACACGCGGCCTCGCAGTTCTGAAGCGAGGTGATGTCACCCTTGTGAAAGGTGAAACGTGAACCCGCGCCCTCCCCCGCCCGCTTCACCGCGTCGTCGAGGTTGCGCTGATGACCTGTCACCAGGCTGTCGAGCACCACCACGCGCTGGCCTTCACGCAGCAGCGTCTCGACCAGGTGCGAGCCGATGAAGCCCGCGCCGCCGGTCACCAACCACGTCGCCTTCGTCTCGGTCAGAGGCACCAGTAACTCACACGGCCGTCCGGAATCTCTGCCGGGTCGAGCGCGCTCTTCACGTCGACCAGCACGCCGCCCGGCCTGATGCGATCCACCAGGTAGCTCAGCTTCTCGCCCACATACTGCTGGTGCGAGACCGCGAGGATCAGCGCATCGAGATCCTTCATCTCGTCGAGCGCGGTGAGCCCCAGGCCGTACTCATGCCTCGTCTCAGCGGGATCCGCGTAGGGATCGGTGAGCTTCGCCTCGATGCCGAACTCCTTGAGCTCCTTGATGATGTCCGGCACCTTCGAGTTGCGGATGTCGGCCACGTTCTCCTTGAAGGTCAGACCGAACACGCCGACACGCGCGTTCTTCACCGGCAGCCCCGCGTGCACCAGCAACTTCACGGTGCGCTGCGCGACGTACGGGCCCATCTCATTGTTGATGCGGCGGCCGGCGAGGATCACCTGCGGCTGGTAGCCCAGCTCTTCCGCCTTGGTGGTCAGGTAGTACGGGTCGACGCCGATGCAGTGACCGCCCACCAGGCCCGGGCTGAACTTCAGGAAGTTCCACTTGGTGCCGGCCGCCGCGAGCACGTCACGGGTGCGAATGCCCATGCGGTCGAAGATCAACGCCAGCTCGTTCATCAACGCGATGTTCAGGTCGCGCTGCGTGTTCTCGATGACCTTGGCTGCCTCGGCGACCTTGATGCTCGCCGCCTTGAACACGCCGGCTTCGATGATGGCGCCGTAGGTGGCGGCCACGCGCTCCAGGGTGCCCGGGTCTTCACCCGAGACGACCTTGGTGATCCGCTCGAGCGTGTGCAGCTTGTCGCCCGGGTTGATGCGCTCGGGCGAGTAGCCCAGCTTGAAGTCCACGCCCTGAGTCAGCCCGGACAGTTTCGCCAGCAGCGGCCCGCACACCTCTTGGGTGACGCCCGGGTAGACGGTGCTCTCGTAGACCACCACGTCGCCCTTCTTGAGCGCGCGCGCCACGGTCTCGCTGGCCTTCACCACCGGCGTGAGATCAGGCCGGTTGGTCGAGTCGACCGGCGTGGGCACGGCCACCACGAAGAAGGTCGCCTTCTTGAGCGCCTCGGGATCCCAGGTCATCTCGAGCGAAGAGGCCTGCAGCACCTCTTTGGGCACTTCACCCGTGCGGTCGAAGCCCGAGCGCAGCTCCTTGACCTTCTCGACGTTGATGTCGAACCCGATGGAGCCCGGGAACTTCCGCGCGAAGGCCAGCGCGACGGGAAGACCGACGTAACCCAGACCAATGATTGCAACGCGTTCGCTCACGGAGCTCCTCTGAAGAGACTCCCAGGCGAATAGCCAAAAAAGTCCACGCCGTCACTCATGCAGGCAAGTGGTGCCCACCCGAAGGCCGGCAGTTCAGGGCTTCTTGACGAAAGCGAGCGGCGGTTCCTTGTTCTTGCCCTTGCCCGTGGGGTTGATGCCCGCGAGGTGCAGCGCCGTCGCGTAGACGTGGCCCGCGTTGGGTACCACCGACGTCGCGTCTTTGGTGCCGGTCAAGACGCCCGTGGTCGGGTTGTAGGCCGGATCCATCGTGCCGTTGGGGAGCAGCGCAATGCCCTCGAGGCTGCTGGTGCCCACGCGGCCCCACTGCCGATTGCCCTGCACGGTGCCCCCCAGGAACGCCACCGAGTTCACCTTCCAGTGCTGGCAGCAGTCCTGCTCCATGATCTTCGTGTACTTGGTCGCGTCGGGATCGGTGGAGGCCAGAATGGTCGCCACGTCGCCCTGAATCGTGCGGCCCATCTCGGAGGCGAGCACGATGGTCGTCAGATCCCAATACGACTTGCCGCTGGTGCCGAACTGCGTGTTCTTGAGCTTGGTGGCAAACGCCTTGAGCGGGTCCCACAGGTCGCGCCGCAGCTGGCCCAGCTGATCAGTTTGGCCATCGTTGCCCATGATGCCGCGGCGATCCTGGTGCGTGTCGTAGCCGCGAATCTGGCGGTTCTCGATCCAGAAGCCGAGCGAGAGCCCCTTGGTCATCAGCTCGTAGGCCATCAGCGCCTGCACGTTGACGTTCGGGCTGTCTTTCGAGCGCGCCGGGTTGCCGTTGACCGAGGTCGAGTTGGTCCCCTCGTCAGACGCGGTGACGTTGAACTCGGCGCGCAACGTGGGGTCGGTGAAGAGCGTGCCCGGGTTGACGATGACGCCGGTGCCCGAGGTGAGCTGCTTGTAGATGTCGACCGCCGAGCTGAACGCCGCCACCGACTCACCGTTGTGGTCGGCGATGAAGTTCTGGTGCAGGTTGTCGACGAACGTACGAATGCGCGCGGTGCGGGCGCCCGCCGTCACGTTGCCCAGCTGCGAGAGCCGGTTGCGCATCTCGGCCGGCGTGCGGCCATAAACAGTGTGCGCGTACGCGGGGCCCAGCTTCTCGTAGAAGCCGGTGCCTTCCGGGTAGTTCGATTCTTCGAGCTCACCGTCTGACAACCAGCGGTGCCAGCTCACGTTGGCCATCGGGTAGTTCGCGCCGTACGTCTCAGCGAACGCCTGCATCAACGAACGTTCCGTCGGGCCACGCGTGGCGGTCAGCGCCGCGTACGAAGGGTACTTGCCATACTGGTAATCCCACCGGCCACCGGAGTGGAAGGTGTTGCCCATGTGCGACGAGACCACCGCCATGTCGTTGAAGAGCGGGAGCCCGTCAGCGGCGAGGTAGCCGTAGTTGATGTTGCCCTGCGTCCTGGGCACCGCGAAGTGGGCCGCGTCGACCCCGTAGTTCTTCGGCCGGTAAAACTGATTGGACCACGCCGGCGTGGGGTTGAGCGTGCCCGCCGGGATCGCGAGCGACGCGTGCTGGGGCGTGTCGAGCGGGCTGAACATCGAATAGCTGTCCCAGCCGCCTTCCTGAAACCACATCACGAGGAACTTCGGATCCATCGTCTGGGCCACCGCGCGCGCGATGCCCAGCGACTTCGAGGTGCCCGGAACGCCGAAGCTGCGAAAGAAGCCGAGCCAGTCGAGCACGCCTATCGCCCCACCCGCGGCTGCTCCCTGAAGAAATGAACGACGCTTCATGGCGCCCCCTGAAAGTTCGGTGAAGCAGCCATGGCTTTGAGCACCGTGCGCATGTCGCCGCCGTTGGCAAAGGTGGTGTCCCACAGCTGCTTGTAGAGCACGCGCTCGTCGGTCTGTGCGCGGAGCTCACGGCCAATCATGAGCCTCACCTGGGTGTTGATCATGCGGCGAACGAAGGCCTCCTTCTTCACGGCCTTGGTGGTGAACGCCTCGAGCCCCACGCCCTTGTAAGGGTAGTTCGCCACCAGCTCACGATCGCTGTCGTCGACGCCGTTGGGAAGATACGTGCCCTCATCGCTCCACTTGAGGCGTTGATGCGCCAGCGGCGTGAGCAGCTGGTGACACGAGAAGCAGACACTGCGTGGATCGACGGTGGACGTCGCGGTGGAGGTGCCGCGCTGGTCGAACACCTCGGGTGGCACTTCGAAGACCGAGCCCATGAAGCCCGAGAGCACGCGCGCCGGGAAGTTGTAGTGCGGCAACCCGGGCTTGTTGTTCAGGTAGCCGCGCGCCGTCAGCAAGCCCGTCTTCCCGTGTTCTGCAGGCCTTGGCTGCTTCACGAACTGCTCGTCGACGGTGTACTCGGCGGTGAGCACCTCTTCGAAGCTGCGGCCGTTGAGCGTGACGTAGGTCCACAAGCGGGCCGGCTCGTCAGACGCAGGCGTGCCCTGGCTCTCGATGCGCAGCTGAATGCGATTGAAGTAGTACTTGCGGAAGTCGGGGCTCGTGAAGACCCGATCGATCACCGCGGGGAAGCCGTCGGTGCCCAACGCGGTGAACTCGTCGGCCGTCGGGGGCCTGCCCAGGGCCCGCTGCGTGAGCGCCACCAATCGTAAGGGATCTTTGGCGGCAGCGGTGGTGAGCTTCTCCACCTCGGGCGGCATGGTGAAGAGGAAGTCGGGGTGGCGCATGAGCGCCTCGCACACGCCGCTCCACGCGCTGCCCTGGTTGCCCAGCGTGGAGAGATCTGTGAGCAGGTCGTACGTGGCGGTGAGCTCGTTCGCGTTGGGCGGCCGGTAGATCATGCGCTGGTAGAGCGAGGTGATCTTCTGCTTCGCCCCATCAGCGCGCGTGGTGCCCGTGCCCGCGCCGAGCGGGCCCGTCACGGTGACCGAATCGAAGTAGAGGTTGCGATCGCCGCCGCTGGGCGAGCTGCCGTCGTTGAAGAAGTTCACCGACACCGCGCTCATGCCCGCGGCCGTGACCACCACCTCGACGCTCTTGTCTTCGTAGGCCGCGGGGTTCGAGAAGGTCAGCGAGGTCGGGCCCGCCGAGGCGCCGATCTGCACGCGCACCTGGGGCGCTCCCATCTCGGCATCGAGCGTGGGCTTGCCGCGCACCGTCACACGATACGTGCCCGGCGCCACCAGGTTGAAGGGCGTCGCAAAGGTGCAGTTCGTGTAGCAGAAGAAGCCGGCGGGGTTGGTCGAGGCGGTGCCTGCGCCGGTGGCGGGGCTGGGCGTCAATGATTCGATCTGCACCGTGGTGCTCGCCTGCGCGGGTAGGTCGATGATGGGCGTGGTGAGCGTGAGGCCAGCGAAGGGGCCGGTACCGGTGGTCGCGGCAGCGCCACAGACGCCCGGGGCCAGAGAATCCATCCCCAAAAGGAAGTCGGGCGTCGCCACCCGCGCTTCCACGAAGTGCGTGGTGAAGTTCACGCCCCCGAACAGCCCGATGTTGCGCTCGAACTGATCGGCGCCGGAGCGCACCCAGTCGTCGTTGAAGATCGACTTCACCTTCGCTTTGAGCTGCACGAAATTGAGGAACGGGTTGTCGTACGAGTTGATCGGCTGACCGCCGTACGGGATCAGCAGCGCAGGCGGGAATTGTTCGTCGGCCGCGGTACCCCCGCTCGCTTCGAACGCCTTGATCATACAGCCGACCTTCGCCACGGCCTGCACGGTCGCATCGGAGAACGCCGGAGCGCCTTGCGGCATGCGCACGCGATCGTCGGTATTGATCAACCGCGCCAGCATCGAGCCCTGATCGTCAGCGAAGAAGCCCGCACCTCGCACCTGGTAGAAGGTTTCGGTCGCCTCAGAGGTCACCGTGAAGCGACGATTGGCGGCAGGCGAGTGACACGAGACGCACTGGCTCTGCCCGCTGACCATCGCTGGGTAGACTTCGCTGGCGAACACACCCGCGGCTTCTTCGAGGCGCACGTCGGGGTACTTTGCGATGTCGCAGGTGACGGCGGGCGGCACGTAGACCCTGGGGTCTGGGGTGATGGCTTCGACGCCGTCGACCCCCGTGGTGCCGAGCGGCCCGATGACGCCTTCACAACCGACTGTCAGCAAGGCTGCAGACAAGAGCCATGTGCGAATGCGCATCAAGGCAGTGTCGTGAGCCCATCTCGGCACGTCAACGGTGGTTCTTCAGGCGCAGAGGTACGACACGGCCCTCGAGCGTCGCGCGCGTGACGAACGAAAGCGACATCAGCCGGCGCAACGCGCGCCCTTTTCCCTCAGGCAACGTGACGCCGAGCGACTCGGCGAGCTGCTCCACGCTGCCGGGCGATCCATCGATGACGCGCGCGATCACGCTCCGCAGATTCAAAAAATCCTCTGGTGTTGCGCCTTCGAGAGCGAGCAGATCACGGCAGAAGCTGCCCCAGCCCAACTGCAGATCACCGGGGCGGATGAACTGTTTCCATTCGGCGATGACCTGCTCCCGGCTCTTTGCCCAGCCGATCTCTTCGGCGATCATGTCGAGGTGCCTGGGCACGCGCGGCCCCAGTGGACGCACAGGCTTGAGCAAGCGCTCGAAACGTTCACCAGTCGACACGCGCTCCGCCACGAGCTGCACCAGCTCGGGGTCGTCGGGCAGCGGCCGGTTGGGATCGCACAGAGGCCAGGCGTTCGCTTCTCCGAAGACGACCACCAGCTCACGGCCTCGCAGCACCGCGGTGGGATCGAGCTTCACCGTGTTGCGCTGCTTGCGGTTCTTGTGACGCGTGGAGACCGGGTTCTCGCGGATGTAGTCGAGCTGCTTTTCCACCATCGCGTCGAAAGCGGTGAGGATCGGCGTGAAGCGCGCGGGCGCTTTCTCCAACCGGCCGAGCACGAAGGCGGTCGCCTCGATGGTGGCCAGGCAATGCGCTTCGGGCTCTTTGCGAATGCGGTAGTTGCCAGGCTGATCGGGGAAGAACTTGAGGCGCGGGAGCTTGGAGAGCAGCGGGCACTTCTCGACCACTTTCTTCGCGTTCGACCAGGTGCCGTCGACCACCACCAGCGTCTGCGGCGGCACGGTGAGCGCGTCGACGTCGGTGGCAGACTCGCTGGGGAAAAGCACCGCCACGCCCGGCTTCGCGCAGAGCGCCTCGAGCGACTTGTTGCCGACCGCGGTGATGCCCACGTGCAGCTCTGAGTTGGGCAGCGAGAGGTGCGCCATGCGGCACGTGCTGATGGGAACCTTCGCCTCGCGCGGGTGCTGAATGAACACCACGCGGGTCTGGTTCTGCACCTGCGTCACCGCAGAGCACCAGCAGACAGTGCGGGGCCGGCGACAACGAAGGCAGATTTCCCGGTGCTCGGCGACTTCCATACGTCGTCACCCTGTACCGTTCCCCCCGAAAGCAGTCGAGGGGTCACTCCCCACACCGATGCGGTACGCTCGCGTTCATGGTTGTTCTCGTCGTCGCGGTTTTGCAGGTGGCCGACGTGGTGAAGCGCTGGCCCGCCTTCTTGCCCGCAAAAGAGCGGCTGGCTCTGCTGTGAATCTGCTGCTGCTTCAACCCGGCGAAGTCGATGAGAGCGGCATCGCCCGCCTCGCAGGCCGGCGCCTCGAGCACGCCCGCGAAGTGTTGCGCGTGCAAGCCGGCCAGACCCTGAAGGTCGGCGTGCTCGGCGGCCTGATGGGCACCGCCGAAGTGCTCTCGCGCGACGAACAGTCGCTCGTGCTCCAGGTAAAGGTGACGCAGGCCCCGCCCCCACGTGCAGGCGTCTCCCTCGTGCTCGCCGTGCCGAGGCCCAAAGCGCTCAAGCGTGTCATCCCCGCGGTCGCGTCACTCGGCGTCGATCGGGTGGTGCTGGTGAACGCCGCGCGGGTCGAGAAGAGCTACTTCGATAGCAAAGTGCTGGCGCAGGAGTTCCTCGACGGGCTCATCGAGCTCGGCCTCGAGCAGGCCTGCGACACCATCCGGCCGATGCTGGAGATCCGCGAGCGCCTCAAGCCCTTCGTGGAAGATGAGCTGTCCACCTGGGCGCCGCGGGACGCCGTGCGCCTGCTGCCCCACCCTCACGCGGCCACCCCGCTTCGCCCGGTGCCGTCCACCAGCCACGTGGTGCTGGCGATCGGCCCTGACGGCGGCTGGGTGCCTTTCGAAGTGGAGCTCTTCTCGAAGAACGGCTTTCAACCGGTCTGCCTGGGCCCCCGCGTGCTTCGGGGCGAAGTCGCCGTTCCGGCAGTCCTCGGGGCCGTGCGCGCAGGCGGCTGACGGGCTATCAAGCGAGGTTGCCATGACGTTTCTCAAAGACGCCAAGACCCCCGCGAAGCCGAAGCAGGATTCCGTGAACCCGCCGGCGCTGTTGGCCTTCATGATGAAGGACTGGAAGCCCCAGTCGGATGCACTGCCCAAAGCGCACCGCTCCGCGAAGACGTTTCGCGCACGGCGTGAGGCGCTCTCGAAGAAGTTCCCAGGCGAAGTGCTCATCATCCCCACCGGGCATGAGCAGGTGCGGGCGAACGACACGCACTTCCGCTTTCGCGCGGGCAGCGACTTTTTCTGGCTCACCGGCAACCTCGAGCCCGATTGCGTGCTCGTGATGGTGCCGCGCGCGGGGGGGCACGACGCACATCTGTTCGTCGAGCCGAACCCCGGTCGCAGCAGCGACACCTTTTATACCGATCGGAAGAAGGGCGAACTCTGGGTGGGACCGCGCTTCGGCGTGACGCAGAGCCGCGCGCACTTCGAGGTCGAGGCGGCCCGCGGTCTGCCCGAGCTGCCGAAGTTCCTCGAAAAGTACCCGCTCTCGCGCGTGCTGCGGGGCGTCTCTGCTTGGGTCGATGCGCTGCGCAGCCCCAGCCATGAGCGGCCTGTCGACAAAGAGCTCGCCACCGCGCTGAGCGAACTTCGCCTGTGCAAAGACGCCCTCGAAGTGGCTGAGCTCAAGAAGGTGATCGATTCCACGAAGCGCGGCTTTGAAGACGTCATCCGCGCGATGGGCAAGGCGAAGAGCGAACGCGAGGTCGAAGGGCATTTCGGTTTCCGCGCGCGCCTCGAAGGCAATGACGTCGGCTACGGCACCATCGCCGCCTCGGGTTCGCACGCCTGCATCCTCCACTGGACGAACAACGACGGAGCGCTGCGCAAACAAGACCTGCTGCTGCTCGACGCGGGGGTCGAAGGCCACGCGCTGTACACCGCCGACATCACGCGCACGCTGCCCATCAGCGGGAAGTTCTCGAAAGAACAGCGCGAGATCTATGAGCTCGTCTGGGCCGCCCAGCAGGCCGCCTTCCAGGCCGTCAAGCCCGGCAACGACTTCATGGAGCCCAACCGCCGCGCCATGCAGGTGCTCGCCTCGGGCCTGGTGAAGCTGAATATTCTCAAGGTGACCGCGCAAGAAGCGCTCGCCGACGAGAAGCAGTTCTACAAGCGCTACTCGCTCCACAACGTGAGCCACATGCTGGGCCTCGACGTGCACGACTGCGCGAAGGCGCGGCAAGAGGTCTACCGCTACGGCCCGCTGCAGCCGGGCATGGTGCTCACCGTCGAGCCGGGGCTCTACTTTCAGGAAGACGATCTCACCGTGCCCAAGAAGTACCGTGGCATCGGCGTGCGCATCGAAGACGACTTGCTGGTCACCGCCAAAGGCTTTCAGAACCTCTCGAAAGACATCCCTTCGGAAGCCGGCGCGGTGGAGAAGTGGATCAAGACGGTCAGTCGATCTCAGTCTCGGTGACCGGTGCTTCACCTTCGATGAAGGTGAACGTCTTGCGGCCGATCTCCCGATCGTCCATCGTGAGCACGCGCACCCGGTAGGTGCCCGGCCTGCCCATGGTGGAGTTCGCGTAGGTGCGAAACCCTTCTTCTCCGCCGCCCGAGAGCCCCGTCGAGAAGGGGCTGCCGCGCTGCGTCCAGCCCTTGTCGGGGTCGTGGTAGTCCCACGCGAAACGAACCTGATCCTGGAACCGGGTGGGCGCGAAAATGCGCACGAAGGCGAAGGGCTTGCAACCCACCGGGCCGACGAAGGTGTCGTTCTGCTTTCCCCAAATCTCATAAGCGGGCGAGGGCTGGTAGGTCAGCTCGTAGTGTTTGTTTCCGCTCTCGTCTTTCGTCGAGTTGACCGAGGCATAGATGCCGATGTGTTTGAGCGAGAGAGGCACGGGGGGGATCGCGCCCAGCAGGTACATCGTGAGCAACACAGCCTGCATCACCAGGCCCGGCACCACCGCGCGCTTGAGCGTCCAATTGGGATCGTTGGTGAAGCGCACGAAGAGGCGCCACAGCGCATACGTGCCCGCACAGCCCAGCGCGACCGAGAGCACGTACTGCCAGCTGTGCAACCGGCCCCAGAGCACCGGCAGCAGGTACGCGAGGTAGCTGGTCATCGAGAACGACAGCAGCATCACGCGCACGATCGGCCCCCGCGCGCGAAAACGCGGCAGCTCGTTGGCGACGATGATCACCGAAAGGCCTATCAAGAAGAGAAACGCGAGGATCCCCGATGAGGCCCGGAAGTAGAACACCATGAAGGCGTTCAAGAGCGTGCCCAGGAAGAAGTGCATCGCCCAGAGTCGGTAGCTGGCGACCTTGCCCAGGAAACCCTCGGGCTCCTTGCCGGTCACGCTCAGGCGGTGATCCCAGAAGATGAGGGCAGCGCTGAGCACCAGGTACAGCCCCTGGTGAATCAAGAGCGGCGTGCTGTCGATGCGATGGAGCAGAACCACGTCGAACAAGAAGCCAGCGAAGAAGAAGATGACCTCGAAGGCGATGTGGTTCCGGTCTTTGAACGCCTTGAAGCGGGTGCTCACGTTCTTCGGCGGTGGCGGGGCCGGGGCGAGTTCTGCGGCGTCGGCGCTCATGCTCGGCCTTCTACTTCAGCTTCAGGAACCTTTGACGAGCGCTTCCAACTCACCGCGCGCTGCGAGCTCGTTGACGATGTCGCTGCCACCGACGAACTGCCCGCGAATGTAGACCTGCGGAATGGTCGGCCAGCTCGAGTACTCCTTGATGCCCTCGCGCACCTCGTTGTCGTTGAGCACGTCGACCGTGTGCACGGGGCCGAAGGGCTTGAGCAGCTCGAGCGCACGCGCAGAAAAACCACAGCGGGGGAAGAGCTGGTTGCCCTTCATGTAGAGCACCACCGGGTGCGACTTGATCTCTTCTTCGAATCGGGACTTCAGGGTGTCGCTGATCATTTGATCACCTTCGCCCATTGTTCGGGCGTGTAGGTCTTGAGGGCCAGCGCGTGCAGCTCGCCGGTCGCCAGGACGTCTTTGAGCGGCGCGTAGACCATCTGGTGCGCGCGCACCATCGGCATGCCCGCGAACTTTTCGCTGACCACCTTCGCTTCGAAGTGATCGTTGGTGCCGGTGGTGTCGACCACCTCGACCTGCGCACCCGGCAACGCGCTCAGCACCCGCTCGCGGATCCATTCAGGACTCAAAGTCATTTTCAGTTCACTCCGCCCGAGGGGACCAACCAGCCGGGATCGATGCCCATGCTCTTAATCGTGTGCTCCCAGATCTGCGCGGGTTCTTCGCGCAACACCACCCGCGGGTCGGCATCCGTGAAGAGCCAGCTGCCCTGCTTCATCTCCAGCTCGAGCTGGCCCGGGCCCCAGCCCGCGTACCCGAGGCAGAAACGCACGTGGGCCGACTCGTCGAGCAGCAGCGGCGACAACGCGTCGCCGGTGACGGACAGGAAGAGGCCGGGGAAGAGCTCGTTGCGCTCTTCGATGCGCTGCGAGTCATGCAGCACGAACCCACGATACGGCTCGACAGGGCCACCGTGATGAAGCGCGTGATCGCGCCGCGAGGTGGCCACCGTCAGCTCCTGGCTGCGCGCGAGATCGCGGAATGTCAGCGGCGCTGTGCGGTTGATGACGAGCCCCATCGAGCCGGCCTTCGAGTGTTCGATCAGCAGGATGACCGCCCTCTCGAAAGTCGAATCGAGGAGGTGCGGCGTAGCGATCAAGAACCCGGGGGCGAGCGTCTTCACCGCGCGAGCATAAACGTTCGTCGAGAGCTAAGGAGCAACCATGCGCGCGCTCGTCAACATCAAGGCAGGTGGGCCAGAGGTGCTTCAGGTGCGACAACTCGCTGACCCAGTGAGCGAAGCAGACCAGGTGTTGGTGCGCGTCAGACGGGCAGGCCTCAACTTCGCCGACATCTCAGCGCGCGTGGGCCTCTACCCCGACGCTCCGAAGTTCCCCATGGTGATGGGGTACGAGGTGAGCGGCGTCATCGAGGCGCTCGGCAGCGGCGTGACGCAGTTCGCCAAGGGCGACCGCGTGGTCTCGATGTGCCGCTTCGGCGGGCAGGCTGAACGGGTCGCCATCCCCGCCGCGCAGGTGAGGAAGATTCGCGATGACCTGAGCTTCGATGAAGCGGCCGCGCTCCCGGTCAACGCACTCACAGCGTTCCACATGCTCTTTTGGGTAGCTCCGATTCAGCCGGGCATGACGGTGCTCATTCACATGGCGGCGGGCGGCGTGGGGCTGCTCGCCATTCAGCTGTGCAAGACGATCCCGAACATCACGGTGATCGGCACGTCATCACCGGGCAAGCACGCGTTCTTGAAAGAACAAGGCGTGCACCACTGCATCGACTACCGCTCGAAGGACTACGCGACCGAGGTGATGGCGATTACTCAAGGCCGCGGCGTCGACCGCGTGCTCGATGCCCTCGGCGGGCCTGATTGGGAGAAGGGCTTCAAGTTGCTCAGGCCCGGCGGCCACCTGCACTGCTTCGGCTGGGCGAACATGGTCGATGGCAAGACGCGCAACCTCTTCACGGTGGTCAGCCAGTTCCTCCGGCTCAAGAAGTACAGCCCGATGGAGCTGATGGATACGAACCGCGGCGTCTCGGGCACCAACATGGGGCACCTCTGGGGCGAGGTTACGCTGATGGCCCACCACCTCGACAAGGTGCTCGAGCTCAACGCCGCTGGGAAGCTCACGGCGCGTGTCGACAAGGTGTTCCCGCTCGAGAAGGCCGGCGAGGCGCACGAATACGTTCAGGCGCGCAAGAACATCGGCAAGGTGCTGCTGGCCTGCGACTGAACTACTGACCCAATCGAGCCAGCTCCGCGTCGATCAACTTGCGAAACGCCTCTTCCGGCTGGGCGCCCGAGAGCATGAACCCATTGATGAAGAACGCCGGCGTACCGCTGACGCCCACCTGCTGACCGGCCGCCATGTCGCGCTTGACCAGCGCCGCGGTACGGCCCGAGTCGAGACAGCTGTTGAACTTCTGCTCATCGAGCCCCGTGCGCCTGGCTTGCATCTTGAGCGCCTCGACCCCCAGCTCCTGGCTCTCGAAGAGCGCGTCGTGCAGCTCCCAGAACTTCCCCTGCTCATCAGCGCAGGCGGTGGCCTCGGCCGCCTTGGGCGCCTTCGCGTGAAACGACAGCGGGTAGTGCCTGAACACCAGCCGCACCTTGTCGCCATACGACTTCATGACGCCCATCACGGTCTCATGCGCCTTCGCGCAGAAGCCGCACTCGAAGTCGGCGAACTCGACGATCACCACCTTCGCCGACGCGTTGCCCCGGCTGGGACCCTTCGCATCGACCGGCTTGCGCGGCTTCACAGGGCCCTGCAGCACCAACTCGAAACCGGCCTCCTTCTTCAGCCTGCCGAACACCTCACGCGCCTTGAGGGCCCTCTCCTCGCGCTGCACCGCCTTGCGGATCTCGGGCTTCACCTCGTCGAACGTCACCTCGGGCGGCAGCCGACCACGCGCCTTCTCGAACAGCACCAGCATCTGGGTGTCACTGGGCTCGGTCAGCCCGGCCTCGATGTTCGAAGCGAGCCACCGATCTTCGCTCTGGCCCGCCGCCTTTGCGGCCTTCGAGACCAGCGCTTCGATCGCGATGCGATCAGCCGCCTCTGAGCGCAGCTCGAAGATCTGCTCCTCGAGCTTGATCAACTCATCGGCGACCTTGGCATCGACCTCGGTGAGGCGAATCACCCGGTCCGAAAACTTCGCCACCACCGGCGTGGGGCCGTCATCTCGCGCAGCACCTTGCGACGTCGCGCAGCCAGAGAGGATCACAGCGCCAATGAACGAGAACCGCATGTGTTTGCTCTCAGTGCACCGTGTGGTGCGCACAGGCCTTCACCCGGGGCAGCTCGGCGGGCCGCCCCTGCTCGGGCATCAGGTAACTCTTCTCTTCCACCCAGGCGCGGCAGGTCCAACCATTGGGGCAGGCGTCATCATTCGTGCAGAGCTCTCCGCACTGGCCCGGGGTGGCGAAGCCATCACCTTTGGGTACGACCACGCAGCGCTCGGATGACTGGCAGTTCGCGTGCGACCAACATGCCGCGCGGGGCTGCGGCCCGGTGTCCGAGCCCGACCTCGCGAAGTACCAGGAGAGCCCCAGCGACAGGCCCACCAACGCGAAGATCAACAGCGACCGCGGTCTCACATCGCGACCGGTGCAGCGCCGCCTTCAGTCGGCAGCCGCGCAAACTCCGAAGGCTTCTCCAGCACCAGCGCCTCGCGGAGCACTTCGTCGACGTAGTCGACCAGCACGATGCGCAGCGCCTTGCGAACCTTCTTGGGGATCTCCTTCAGATCCTTGCGGTTGTCGCGGGGCACCAGCACGGTCTTCATGCCCAGGCGGTGCGCAGCCAGGCACTTCTCCTTGAGACCACCGATCGCGCCGACCCGGCCGCGCAGGGTGATTTCCCCGGTCATCGCCACGTCGCAGCGAACGGGAATGCGGGTGATCGCCGAGACGAGCGCGGTGGTCATGGTGACGCCGGCGCTGTTGCCATCTTTCGGCACGCCACCCGGGAAGTGGATGTGCATGTCGTTGTGCTCGAAGAACTTGTCGTCGATGCCTAAACGCTGCGCTTTGCTGCGCACGTAGCTGACCGCGGCCTGGCCCGACTCCTTCATCATGTCGCGCAGCATGCCGGTGACGATGAGCTTGCCCTTACCGGGCATGGTGGTCGCCTCGGCCACCAGCACTTCGCCGCCCGCATCGGTCACGGCCAGGCCGTTGACGATGCCGATCTGGTTGGTCTTTTCCTTCTTGTCTTGCGGCACCTTGGGGATGCCCAGGAGCTTCATCACCTTCTTCATGTCGACCAGGAACGGCTGCTTGCCGTTCTTGAGCGCCTCACGCGCCAGCTTGCGGAACACGCCCGCCAGCTCACGCTCGAGGTTTCGCACGCCGGCCTCACGCGTGTAGCGGCGGATGACGGTGCGAATCGCCGAATCGGTCAGCTTCACTTCGACGTCGGCCAGGCCGTTGGCTTCTTTCTGCTTGGGCACCAGGTAGCGCTTGGCGATCGCCAGCTTCTCCTCCTCGGTGTACCCGGCCAGCCTGATGACCTCCATGCGATCCTGCAGCGGCTGCGGGATGCTGTGCATCGAGTTGGCCGTACAGATGAACATGACCTTCGAGAGGTCGTAGTCGAGGTCGAGGTAGTGATCGTTGAAGGTGTGGTTCTGCTCGGGGTCGAGCACCTCGAGCAACGCCGACGAGGGATCGCCGCGGAAGTCGCTCGAGAGCTTGTCGATCTCGTCGAGCAGGATGACGGGGTTGCTCGACTCAGCCTTCTTGAGCGACTGCACGATCTTGCCGGGCATCGCGCCGATGTACGTGCGCCGGTGACCCCGAATCTCGGCCTCGTCACGAACGCCGCCCAGCGCAATGCGCACGAACTTGCGGCCCAATGACCTGGCGATGCTGCGGCCCAGCGAGGTCTTGCCCACGCCCGGAGGCCCCACGAAGCAAAGGATCGGGCCCTTCAACTTGCCCACCAGCTGCTGCACCGCGAGGTACTCGAGGATGCGCTCCTTGACCTTCTTGAGGCCGTAGTGATCCGCGTTCAGCACGCTTTCGGCTTCGTTGATGTCGAGCTTGTCTTTCGTCTCATCGCCCCAGGGCAACGAGAGCACCCAGTCGATGTAGTTGCGCACGACGGTGGCCTCGGCCGACATCGGGCCCATCATCTTGAGCTTCTTGATCTCCTTCTTGACCTTGGCCTGCGCCTCCTTGGGCATCTTCTTGGCCTTGAGCTTGTCGTCGAGTTCCTGCAGCTCGCTCTTGCCCTCGTCCTTGTCGCCCAGCTCGCGCTGAATGGCCTGCATCTGCTCGTTCAAGAAGTACTCGCGCTGCGTGCGCTCCATCTGCTTCTTCACGCGCGACTTGATGCGCTTCTCGGCCTTGAGAATCTCGATCTCGCCCTGCATCAGCTCGTAGAGCTTTTCCAGGCGCTTCACCGGAGACTCGGTCTCCAGCATCGTCTGCTTGTCGGCCACCGACTTGAACGGCAGGTGAATGGCGATGGTGTCAGACAGCCGCGAGGCGTCTTCGATGGTGCCCACCTGCTGCTGCAGCTCGGGCGCGATGCGCTTGTTGAGCTCGACGTAGGCCTTGAAGGTCGCCTGCACCGCGCGCACGAGGGCCTCGAGCTCGACGCCCTTGGGAGCCTCTTCCGTGATGCGTTCGTACTCGCAGAGGAAGAACGGCTCGTGCGGAGCAAACTTGCTGATCTTCGCGCGCGCCACGCCCTCGACCAGCACCTTGACGGTGCCATCGGGCAGCGGCAGCAGCTGCACCACCTGCCCCAGCGTCGCGTACGAGAACAGCTCGTCGGGAGCAGGATCGTTGGTCTTCGCCTTCTTCTGGGCGGCGAGCAGCAGCCACGCCTTCCCATCGGCGCCTTTGCGCGCCATGGCGTCTTTCAACGCGGCGATCGACTTCTCTCGGCCCACGTACAGGGGTCGAACTTCATGTGGGAAAAGCACGATGTCCCGCAGGGGGAGCATTGGCAGCATGGCTGCCTCCTTCTTGTCGTCGCGGCTAAAGAACATGACTGTGACGGGTTGTAGCGCCGTGCCCGCAACCCGTCACCTTTAGAGACCCAATTGGTTCATCAGGAAAGCGACCTGGTCGCTGGAATTTTCGATGGCCTTCGAGACCTGATCGGCCCCGCCGTGACCCGCATTGGCCTCGATGCGCAGCCAGCTCACGGTGGAAGGTGAGGCCGCCTGCACCCAGGCCACGAACTTCCGGGCGTGGAAGGGGTCGACCCGGTCGTCGTGATCGGCGCTCATCATCAACAACGAGGGGTAGCTCGTGCCCGGCTTGACGTGCGCGTAGGGGGAATAGGCCGTGAGCGTCTCCAGCTCGGCCGTCTTTTCCGGATCGCCGTACTCGGGGATCCACGTCTTGCCTGAGCCGTACAGGTGATACCGCGCCATATCGAGCAGCGGCACCGCGCAGACCACCGCGCGGAAGAGCTCAGGTCGCTGCGTCATCGCCACGCCCACCAGCAGGCCGCCGTTGCTGCCACCGCGAATCGCCAGGCGCCTGGGGTTCGTCCACTTCTGCGCGATCAGGTACTCGGCGGCCGCGTGAAAGTCGTCGAAGACGTTCTGCTTCTTCGCGCCCTTCCCTGCGTCGTGCCACGCCTTGCCGTACTCGCCGCCACCGCGCAGGTTGGGCATCGCGTACACCCCGCCCGCCTCGAGCCACGGGTAGATGAACGAGGTGAACGAGCTGCGCAGGCTGACATCGAAGCCGCCGTAGCCGTAGAGCAGCACGGGGTTGTTGCCGTCGAGCACCACGCCCTTCCGGGCGACGATGAACATGCTGACCTGCGTTCCATCTTTCGAGGGATAGGACACCTGGCGCACCTCGAACTGCGAGGCATCCACCGGCACTTCGACCTTGCTGTAGACCTCTGACTTGCCGCTCTTGACGCTGGTGCGCAAGACCTGGTTGGGCTGGGTCAACGAGCTGAAGCTGAAGAACGCTTCGTCGTCTTCTTCGTCTCCGAACAGGTTCGACGCAGTGCCCAGGCCTGGCAGCTCGACGTCGCGCACCTTCTTGCCCTCGAGGGTGAACAGCTCGACCGTCGAGACCGCCTTCTTGAGCGAGGCGATCGCGAAGTGCCCGCCGACGATCACCATCGACTCACGCGAAGCCTCCTTGTCCTCGGGAATGAGCTCCTTCCAACTCTTGCGATCGAGCTTGTTGGGATCGACCTTGAACACCCGCTTGTTGGGCGCGCCTTCGTCGGTGAAGACGTAGAGCTGGCCCTTCCACGAATCGACCGAGTACTTCGCGTCTTTGCCGGCGACCAGCAGCTGCCAGGTCTTGTCCTTGCCGACGCGCTTGATGAACACGTCGTTCTCGTTCCAGCCGCGCATGATGACGACGAACTGGAACTTGCCGTCGCGCGAGATGCCGCCGCCGATGAAGGTCTTCGGGTCGGAGGTGCGCGGGTGGAGCTGCTCGTCTTTGATGCTCGCCTCACCCAGCTTGTGCAGCCGCACTTCGCAGTACCCCGGGCGTTCCGAGACGGGAATGGTCGAATCGATCGGCAGCCACTCGTAGATGAAGGCCTTCGAGTCAGGAGTCCACGAGGGGCTCGCGTACTTGGCGCCGGGGATGACGTCGATCTCGCTGCGGGCCCCGCTCTCGACATCGAGCACGTAGAGCGTCGACTCGTCAGCCGCGTTGGGCTTCTGCGCGAAGACGACCTTCTTACCATCCCAACTGGGCACCCAGACGCCGAGGCTGATGGTGTTGTCAGTGCTCCAGGTGTTGGGGTCGAGCAGCACCTTCTCTTCGCCGGTGGCGCCCTGCTTCCAATAGACGACCGCCTTCTCTTTGTTCTTGTGCGTGCGCACGTAGAAGTA
>JAYTAT010000378.1:0-4328 GCA_043737315.1 Archangium sp. | reverse complement strand
GCGCCGTGGCAAAAATCATCGACGTCCTCGGCAGCGGAACTCCTCTTCTCGGTCGCCTGCGCGGGGTGCGGGCCCGACACGAGCTGCGGCAGTTCATTCACGTCAACAACCACATCAACTTCAAGGCCAACGACGCCCATCTCGCGTTTCAAGGAGAGGTACCGCAGCCCATCCCCGACCTGGTGACGACGAGCGAGCGGCAGCTCGTGGTGTCTCGGGCCCTGGCCGACGTGCTGAAGCGTCAAGACGAAACCCTGGAAATTGTGCCGGTGCGGCTCGTCGACAAAGACGGCAAGACCGTCAGCACAGACCACGTCGTCGCCGCCGTTCGCACCCTCGCTACGTCCACGCCGCCCGTGGGTGGAAGCTTCATCGGCTCGTACCTGCGGAGCGAGGTGAGGGGCCTGGACGACATCACGGCCGCCGGGCTGTTCCGGGTCCAGTACACGTTGGTCATCGGCTGCAGCGAAACGGTGGCCGCGGCCATCGCCGGCTTCAGCGGCGTCCAGCTCGTGCCCATGACCGAGTACGTCGAGGTCTACGGGCCGCTGCCGCCGCCGCCGTACCAGCTGTTCGTATCGGGCACTGCTGGCGCGCGGCTGGCGATCGGCGAACGCAGCCAAGGCGACACCGGGCCCGTGAGCGAGCAGCTCGAGATGGGGGCGTCGCTGGCGGCGACGTGGCCCGCCGACGGCTACCCGGCAAACATGACCGGCGCCAAATCGCAAAAGAAGCTCGTTGATTTCACGAAGGCCGACGGCGCCCCGGTGGTCACCGCCAAGGCAAAGGCGCTGCTCGAGCAGCACGACGTCGGTGGCGCCGTCGAATTCCTGCCGGTGCGCGTGCAGGACCACGCCGGAAAACCAGTGAAGGGAGAACATTGGGTGATGCAGGTGACGGCCACCGCTGACTACATCGACGTCGCCGAGTCGGACATCGAGGTCGCGTGGGAAAAACGCGCGCAGTTTTCGGGCAGCGGGGCCGAGAGCTCGCCCGCTCGCCATACGGCGGAAGACCTTCTGCTCTGGAGCCCGCGCGAAGTCATTCTCGACGCGAGCCGACTGCGGGGCCGACCGCCGATCTTCCGGGTCCCGAACGCGCGGTATTCCTGGGTGTTCGTGCGCAGCGACATCGTGGCGGCGATGACGGCGGCCGGCCTCACCGGCTTCCGGGGCGAAGACCCCGCAGAGCGCGCCTACAGCGTCGAAGGCACCAGCCTGACACAGGTGTCCTGACGTTCCCTCACGGCGGATCAGGAAGGCCGGTACGCCCAGCTTCGCTGGCGAACCGAACGAGGAGCAGCTCTCGAAATACTTCCACCAGGACGGCGCCGACCGCAGGCTCATCAACCGCCGGCACGGCGACCACAACAAGCTCTGGCACCGTCGCTTCGCCGCAGAAGGTGCACCGTGGGATGGCTCCCAGCTCACGAGAGACCGAGCCACGTTCGATCTCGGCTGTCCCAAGGACAAGATTGACGTGAAGATGCTTTCAGGTTTGTCCGAACGTGGCACTGCGGCCGTTTTCGGTGCGGCAGGCTGCGGAAAGAAGGCAACCTACATTCGCTATCCAAGACGGCAATCAGCAGGCGCCTTGAGCGCCCAGATGCCTCTTGAACACATGACGATCCCCGCTCGGTGACCAACGCCGAGCGCTGCGCGCGCCGACGATTGAGCCAATTTCTGACAACATCAGTCCATGGGCACTCCTCGTCGCATCTCAGGCGCATCGCAGGTCAAGCAGGCCAGGCAAGTCACCTACGACGCCGGTGAAAAGCTCAAGGGAGCGGTCGATTCGATCCTCACCAACGACTCCAACCAGCACATCGACTCGAACATCAGCTCGCTCGAGGCGAGCCTTCGAAACAACGGAGTGCGCAGCACGCGCTTCGTAGGCCAGCTCCTCTACAGCTTCCGCGGTGTGCAGCAGGGTGTGCCCGGCGACCTGAGCAAGTTCAAGCAGGCCGTCTCGAAGGCGCAGGCTGCCGGAGCGCTGGGGCCTCGCGGCGCCGCGCAGCTGCTCGCACAGGTCGGTGCGCAGGCCTCCAGGCAGGACAATCAGAGCCGGGTGGACAACAGCATGCTCAGCGTCGACAACCAGCCCGGGGCGCAAAGGCCCTTCGAGACCCTCTTCAATTCGCCGATCCTCCGGGGCACCCCGGCCCAGCGCAAGGCAGACGATTCCTTCCTGAGCAAGAAGCCCAAGCCTGTGGCGACTCAGAAGAAGCAGGAGGTCACCAAGCCGGCTCCGCAGCAGGTCTCGCCCGCACTGGAGAAGGCCATCAGCTCGCTCGACCTCGCGCTCGAGCCGATGCCCGAGGGCACCGTCAAGTCCGCCCTGGAGGCGGTCAACAGCTCGCTCAAGCTGGCCAAGACGGCGCAGAGCAACGGAGACACCGCGGCGTACACCCGCGCCATCGCCGACCTCGGCAAGAAGACCTTCACCCTGGTTGGCTCGCTGGTGAAGACCTTCGGCCAGAACCCCGAGCTCGCCGAGCAGGCCGCAAGTCAGCTGGGAAAGATCGCCAAGGTCTTCGGGAAGGTGAGCGGCCCGCTCAAGGCCATCGAAGACGCCTCACGCGTGTTTACCGGCAAGTCTTTGAGTGGAGCTCCGGTGGACAAGAACGCCCGGGCTGACGCGGCGGTCGATCTGTTGAGCAACGCGCTCCCCGGGCCCGTGAAGGCGGCGGTCGCGATCACCAAGGCGGAAATCGAGGCGCTCTACAATCACCTCGGGGTGCCGGTGCATCGCGCCCTCGAAGACTACGGCCTCAAGCGCCTCTTCGCCGGGAAGACTCCGGCGCAGATGAAGGAGCTCATCAACGCGCTCCCCACCGACGCCGCCAACGCGAACGCCACCGTGAGGAAGCTGCTCAGCGTCTTCCCCAACAGCACCAGCGGCTCGGGCCGGGCCACCGCGAACGACCTCTGGCGCACCTCCATGGCCGAGGCAATGTCCTCCGACAGTGAAGCGCTCAAGTCGATGGTGAACCAGAACCCCAAGAAGCCGCAGGTCGTGCCCGACATGCTGCGCGAGGTGGTGGCTGAACGCATGAAGTCCGCCGCGCTGCGCTTCGTGGACGAACAGGTTCGGCAGGCGAAGGGGAACTGGTAGCGCGCAAACAGAACAGGAACAACGTTGCGCAGCGTACGGTCCTGTTGACCGAGCGATCGTGGGAGGGCTCGTCGTTGCGTTGCTCGGTGGATCGACCGCCACCCCGAGGGCGTCTTCTTTCTCGGCGAGGGGCGCAGCCTCGTCCTGATCGCTGGGCATTTTGTTCTCAGCTCTCCTACCGAGGTCCACGAGGGCACCGGACCGTGAAGGCATTTCCCGGTTCACGTCTTCCCGCGTTCACACCGACCACCCAGAGTTTCCGATTGTCATCTCGTGGGTTCTCACGCCCCGACACGGCCGTCCGCTACGTGAGCGGAGGCTGCTACTCACCGGAGGGCGCGCTCAAATTTTTCCGCCGAAAAACGTGACGACTCAGCGGCGGTGCGCTGCGACGTCGGCGTGCTTGACGAGGAAGTCATCGAGACCGCCCACGAAGTCGATCACCGACTTGCCTCTTTGCGGCGCCCAGATGCTTCTGATCGTACGCAGGCTGACCGAACCGATTTCGCGGGTGCGGAGGCGCAATATTTCCCCTTTTTCCACCACCGATCTGGGCTTGTTTCCCGGCCGCCAACTGGCTGTGCTCTCACGCATGGCGGATCCCCGCATCACCTGGGTGCGCGGCGCGAAGCAGGTGGGGCCTGAGCAGCTCATCGGCGTGCTCGAGCTCCAAGCCGACGGCAGCTGTCGCGCGCTCTTCGCAGAGCGGACGGAAGTCGAGGGCCGCAGCCACATCCGGTTGGCGCGAACGGTGTGGCCGGGGAAAGACTCGCTCGAGACCCGGTGGTGGAGCCTGGTGCTCGACGCGGAATACAAGGTGGACATCGTTCGCAATGGCTCGTGCGGCGATTCGCTCTTGAACGTGGACGTCCCGCGCATCACCCATGCGCTGACGGAACTCGAGCTGATTGGCGTGAGCACCATGATCGCGGTGGATGATGGCCCCATCGTGTTGCTTCCGCCGTGACCGCGCTGCAGTGGACCGCGAGCCGCCATGGGGTTGAGAAGAATCGCCCACCAGGATTCGAAGCCGGAACCAAGCGGTTCACTCTGCATCGCAACCGCTCGCAACTTCGATGGTGCGGAGTTTGGTGCTTGGCGAGGCCCACGCTCATGCGGTCGCGCGAGTACGGAGGCCAACGCCGACGCTTCAAGGCAGGCCTCCCAGCGCTTGAACCCGAGCCAGGTCGTCACGCCGAGCGGCGAGCTGCTCC
>JAYTAT010000377.1:0-4330 GCA_043737315.1 Archangium sp. | reverse complement strand
CGCGCGCGAGCTGCTTGAGGGCGGCTTCAGCAGCGGCCTGACCGCAGTCTTCTTCGCCCTTCTTCCGAGGCACCGCCTTGAGCTTCTCCAGCGAGGCCATCGCATCGGTGCTGCGGAAATCGACGAGGCGTTTCGCTGCGACGCGGCGAGCGCCGCAGTCACGGTTCTCGAGCGCACTCATGTAGAGCTCGAGCAGCGGCAGGCCCTGGCCCGCGTACTCAAGATCGACGAAACGCAGCGCGCCCCACTGCGGCCACTTCGGCTCCTGCTGGGCCAGCGCCTGGAGCGTGGGCAACGACATCGCCTTGGGCAGCGACGCGAGCAGCTTGCGTAACCTCGGCGTCTCCGCGTGACCGAAGTCGTCAGCGAGCGCCTCGAGCGCGAGCGGCTCGAGCGGTTCGTTCTCGGGGACGGCGGCCATGACCTTCCACTCGTCTTCATGACGGCCGACCTGGTGAAGCGCGGTGGCGCGCAGCTGCTGCAGCGGCCAGGTCTGCCCTTTGGGCCCGAGATCCTCGAGCACCTGGAGCGCCTCACTGCCACGCCCCGCATCGACCAGCCGGTGCGCCTTGCGGGTCGGCTCGCTCAGCCAGCTGAACCAGAAGCCCAGCGCGACGACCACGCCGACCGCGGCGCCGATGAGCGCGGCCTTGAAGGCGGAAGAGCGGCCCGCCTTCCTGAACGAAGAAGGCGGCGGCACCGTGATGGACAGCGTCAACGGCCGTGAAGTCGACAACGTGTAGAGCCCGGTCGCCGTCTGCGGGCGGTGCTGTGGATCTTTCTCGAGGCAGCCACTGACCGCGGCGACCAGCGACGGAAAACCCGACAGGTGCGGAGCGGCCTCGAGCAAGCCCGGCGGCGCCTGGTGAATGTGCTGCGAGATGAACTCGCGCGGCGACGGCCCGGGGAACGGGTGTTTCCCCGTGAGCGCCCGATAGAGGATGACCCCGAGCGCGTAGAGATCGCTGCGGGCGTCGAGCGGCTGACCGAGCGCCTGCTCGGGCGAGACGTACTCGGGCGTGCCCAACACGATGCCGGCCTGGGTGACCGAGGCCTTCGCGCCCGCCTCTTCATCGGCGCTCATCAGGCGGGCGATGCCGAAGTCGAGCAGGCGGGCCTGCTCCAGGCCTTCCGCCGTCCGGGTGAGGACCACGTTGTCGGGCTTCAGGTCGCGGTGAACGATGCCCTTGGCGTGAATGGATGTCAGGCCCTGAGCGAGTTGGGACAACAGGCGCTCCACCCGATCGACGGACAGCGGCGCTTCGCGGGTGAGCACCTGCTCGAGCGTCTCACCTTCGACGTACTCCATCACCAGGCAGGGCGCCTCGCCGTGCGAGCCGTAGTCGATGACGCGCACCACCGCGGGGTGTTCGACAGAGCTGAGCAGCAGCGCCTCGCGGCGAAATCGTTCGGAGAACCCGGCCGTCAGCGGCAGATCGCTGCGCAGCACCTTGATGGCCACCGGGCGGCCCAACGAGACCTGCTCAGCCAGGTAGACGAAACCCATGCCGCCGCGGCCCAGCAGACGCACCACGCGGAACCGATCGTCGAGCACGAGGGAGCCCGGCGACAAAGCCACCGAAGGCGACGGAAGCGTCTCGGAGGGACCGGCCGGCATCGGGAAGCGTCTTTTCACGCGGCGGCGTCAGACGCATCCGCAAACGCACACCTCAGGTGCTGAGCGAACGGATGGCCTCGAGCAAGGTGGGCTGCTCGGCGGCCCAGACGCGCCCACACCGGGCCGAGAACACGGGGTCCATCGCGGCCAGGGCCCTGGCCACCCGCTCGCGGGCAGGTTCTGGCCAGCGGGGCGTGGAGGCCGATTGATCGAGCGCATCGGGGCGCGCGAAGAGCGAAACCTCACAGCCGAGCCGCTCAGGCAGCGTCAGCAACACGTCGGCGAGGGCGAACTGAGAGGCGACGCGCTGCAGGAAGACGCGGGTCGCCCCATCGGTGCCGTGCGGCACCAGGCCGTCACACTGCGCGCGCAGGTGCATTTCGTCGACGTCGGGAAAGATGACTTTGGTCAGCGCGAAGACGCCCACGGTCGAGCGGCGGCCGGGCTCGAGCTTCAAAACCTCACGCAGGTCGCCGAAAGACCACGAGGTCTGAATGAGGTGGTGATCGGCACAGCCGCCGAACCAGGTGATGCGCGAAGTGGACTCCCAATGCCGCGCCACACGCACCGAAGGCTTGCTGGCGCGGGCGACGACCGTGCCCACCGCTTGAGCCACCGCAAGCCCGTACTCTTTGAACGCGACCACCATGTGGCGCGTGTCTACACCCTGTCAGCGCCCGTGGTGCAGCCGCTTCATCGAGTACATGCGCGCATCGGCATCCTGCAGCGCAGCCGCGATCGAACCGCCCGATAGCGCGACCGCCACGCCGATGGAGAGGCGCAGGGGCGTGACGTCGTGCTCCCGGTTGTGTTGCAGCACGGCATCGGCGAGGCGCGTACCCAGGGCTTCGACTGAGTGTGCGTCACGACCCGACGTGAGCACCGCGAACTCGTCGCCACCGATGCGCGCCACGACATCATCTGCGCGGAACGTGCTGCGCAGCACCTCGGCCACCCGGCGCAACATGGCGTCACCCGCGGCGTGACCCTGTTCGTCGTTGGTGCGCTTGAGCTCATCGAGGTCGACCATCAAGACGCCGACCGGGTGAGGCCCGCGCTCGTCGAGCCGGTGCAAGGCCTCGTCGAAGGCGAGCCGATTGGCGAGGCCGGTGAGCGAGTCGTGCGTCGACAGGTAGTGCAGGTTCTCTTCGAGGCGCCTCCGCTCGGTGAGGTCCCGAAGAATGGCGATGGTGTAGGGCCGTTTGTCGATGGTCACCGGGGCGAGGCTCACCTCGACTGGAACCTTGTGACCGTCTCGCCGCTGGGCGAGCAGCTCGACCGAGTGGGGGCCGACTGATTTGCGGCTGAGCGCATCAGGCTCGGCCAGCAGACTTTCCAGGGGCTGACCCCACAGTTCTTGACGGCCGTAGCCCAGAAGCAGCTCGGCCTGCATGTTGACCAGGATGATTTCGCCTGAGTCATCGATCGCAAGAACCGCGTCGGGCGCGGCCTCCAAGAACGCTTCTGCGAAATGTCCGAGTTCGACCATTGTCCTGTAGCCCCTTGGGTAACCCACTCCGAGTCGGAGTGTTTTCAGCGTTCAGGTGGTGCGCCTCGCTCTCACCTGACTGCCGTTGCGATCTGTCAGGCTGCTGATCTCGTGCCGTCGACGTGAGCAGGTCCGGGAGGTGACATGAGCTGGAAGCAGACGCTGGAAAAGACGAATGAAGGCCACTGGGTTCTTCCGCGGACGAAGCAAATGCGTTGCGAAGCGCACCTTTTTCTTTCTGATGCGCTGCTCTTCGGTGAGGACGGCGGCGGGGGCGTGGAAGAAGACGTGTTCGGCCAGGTGGTCAACGCGTGCTCGTTTCCCGGCGCGACCCGCGTGGTGATCACCCCCGACTGCCATGTGGGCTACGGCGTACCCATCGGCACCGCCATCGAGACCGAAGGCACCCTGCTCCCGACGGCGGCCGGGTACGACATCGGCTGCGGCATGGTGCAGCTGTCGACCTCGCTCACCTGGGAAGACGTGGCCGACACGCTCAAGCGCCGCATGTGGATCGACGAGGTGGTGCGCCGCATCGGCGTCGGGGTCGGCCAGCCCGGCGCGGGCAAAAGTTCGCTCACGAAGTTCAACGAGATCGTCCGCCATGGCGCAAAGGCGCTGGGCCGCAGCAACGACGTGGCCGAACGCGCGTGTGTGCCGGTGGAAGACGACAGCTACGACATCCCCGAAAAGGCGTGGAGCAAACGCAGCCAGCTGGGCAGCCTGGGGGGCGGTAACCACTTCTGTGAGATGCAGGTCGACGAGGCCGGCAAGGTCTGGGTGATGCTCCACACCGGGAGCCGCGGCTTCGGGTGGAACATCGCAAAGCAGTTCTTCGTCGAGGGTGCGCGCCTGCTGGGGCTGGGTGGGCGCAGCGAAGATGCCATCTGGTTCGACGCCGATTCAGCGACCGGCAAGGCGTACTGGAACCTGCACAACATGGCCGCGAACTTCGCCATCGCGAACCGGCTGCTCATCGGTGAAGCGGTGTGTGAATCGATAGAGCACGTCTTCGGCGGGCAGGCGCAGGTCTACTACGAGATCTCGCACAACCTGATTCAGCGCGAAGGCGGCCGCTTCGTGGCGCGCAAGGGTGCGACGCGCGCGTTCCCGAAACACCATCAGGCGCTCAAAGGCACCGTGTGGGAAACGACGGGTCACCCGATTCTGATTCCCGGCTCGATGGAGACGGGCAGCGCGATCCTCTTCGCCGATGAAGGCGC
>JAYTAT010000376.1:0-4332 GCA_043737315.1 Archangium sp. | reverse complement strand
GCGGGCAAGACATCAACTTCGATGACGACCCGACGTTCTCGAAGGCCTACGTGCTGCAGACCAGCGGCGACGAGCAGCAGCTGCGGGGCTTCATGACGGCCGGTCTGCGCGAGACGCTCTCCCGCATGGCCGACCGCAACATCATGATGGAGGTGGTGGGCGACACGCTGGTGCTGCACTACGGCCGGCGGCTCAAGCCCAATCAACTCGAGGCGCTGGTGGCTGACGTGGTGAACATTCGCCGTCAGTGGAGCTGAAAAAAACGCCCTACCCCGCATGCGGCACGTCATCTTCTTTCTCGATCGCGATCGGTACGCGCTGCCGCTCGATGCGGTGCGCGAGGTCGTCAACGCGCCCGAGCACTACAGCCGGGTGCCCCACGCCAAAGACTCGGTGAAGGGTGTGATGACGTTGCGCGGGCGGGTGGTGCCGGTGGTCGACCTGGGCCGGTTGCTGGCGTTGGGGCTGCAGCCTCCGGGCACAGGCAAAGTGGTCTTGCTGGAGCTGGTGCGCCGGGAGCTGGGGCTCCTGGTCACCGAGGTCGAGGGTATCGAGAGCATCGAGAAGGTGGGCACCCAGGGCAGAGCCTCCCGGATGGTGCGCGGCCTCGCCCGGGTCGGCCCCCTGACGGTCACGGTGCTCGATGTCGAGGGCGTCGATGCCGCCGTCGCCGCGTCTTTTTCCTGAGAACCCGGGCAGAAGTGACCAGAAAGTTCGACTCAGGTGGTTCGGACGAATAGGGTATCGACCCAGGTGACTCCCATGTCCAAGCGGGTGCTGGTCGTCGATGACAGCGTCTTCATGCGCGACATCATCAAGGACATCTTCGCTGCCGGCGGTTTTTCCGTCGTGGGCGAGGCTGGCAATGGCGTCGAAGCAGTCGAGAAGTACAAAGAACTCAAGCCAGATCTCGTCACGATGGATCTCGTGATGCCGTACCGGAATGGCATCGATGCCACCCGGGAGATCCTGCGGGGCGATGCCAAGGCCCTCGTGGTGATGTGCAGCGCGCTCGGTCAAGAGACCATGGTGATGGAGGCCATCGAGGCGGGCGCCGTCGACTTCATCGTCAAGCCCCCCCGCGCGGAAGACGTGCTGGCCGTGGTGAAGAAGGTTCTGGGCGAGGGCTGATCGTTCGAAGGGGTGAGGGCAAAACCCTGCCGCCCCGCGAGAAGAGTAGGCTTTCCCCGCCGTGGCCGCTCAATGGGACACCAGCCGGTATTTGAGCCTCTTCGTCAGCGAGGCGACCGAGCACCTCGATGCGCTCGGTAAGGAGCTTGTGCGCCTCGAAGGTGGCGTCACGCCCGAGGCCATCGACTCGCTCTTCCGTCACGCGCACTCGGTCAAGGGCATGGCCGGCTCGATGGGCTACGAGGCGACCACGGCGCTGGCCCACTCCGTGGAAGATTTGCTCGAGCGGGTGCGCAGTGCCCCCGCGCGGTTCGATCGATCGGTGGCAGACCTCGTGCTGCAGGCGGTCGACGCGCTGGTTGGCCACGTGAAGGCAGCCAACACGAGCAAGCCCTTCCCCGAGAACGCGGCGCTGATTGCCCAGCTCAAGGACCTGACCCAGTCGATGCGGCCGGGCACCACGCCCTCACCGTTCGCGCCGCCGGCCAACCCGCCCCTGCTGGAGACCGCGGGAGGGCCCGAGTCAGAACTTCCTCCGCGCTGGCTGGTCACCTTGCGCGTGGCGACACACTCGGCGCAGCCCGGCGTGCGCGGGTTCCTCGCGTACAAGCGGCTCTCGTCGCTGGGAAATCTGTTTCGCTGCACGCCTTCGCTCGATGAAGTGAAAGCGGGCCGGCTGCCCGGCGGCACCTTCGCGGTCGAGTTGGAGAGCACCGAGCCCGAGGCCGCCGTCGCCAAGACGGTCAGCCAGGTGGCCGACGTCGAGCTGGTGTCGTTGACGCGCGTGGCCAGCGCGCCGCCGCCCGTCGCGCCGGAAGAGACGAAAGGCGCCGAGCCCGAGCCGCGCGTGGTGGGCCAGGAGCCGCCGCGCACCGTGCGTGTTCGCACCGAGCTGCTCGACGAGTTCCTCGATCTCGCCGGCGAGCTGATGCTGGCCACCGCCGGGGTCCGTGAAGTGGGGCGCGGTCTGCAGGAAGAGCTGCGCGGCCGGCTCAACGAGACCGTCGATCGCCTGCATGGGCTCGTTCGTGGGCTGCACGACAAGGTGATGAAGGCGCGCATGACGCCGGTCTCGGTGATCACCGATCGCCTGCCGCGGGCCGCCCGTGACATCGCCCGCCGCCGGGGCCGCGAGATCGAGCTCATCCTCTCGGGCAGCGAGATCGAGCTCGATCGCGCCATCGTCGACGAGCTGAGCGACCCGGTGCTGCACCTGCTGCGCAACGCCATCGATCACGGCGTCGAGCCGCCTGAAGAGCGCCGCATGCGCGGCAAACCTCCGCGCGGCACGGTGAAGCTGTCGATCAAACGCGCTTCGGATCGGGTGCTGCTCGAGGTGGAAGACGACGGCCGCGGGATGGACGTCGAGCGGCTCAAGGCGCTCGCGGTGGAGCGGGGTTTGCTCACCGCCGAAGCCGCGCGCGATCTGCCCGAGCGTGAAGCGTTGCTGCTGTCGACGGCACCGGGCCTGAGCACGGCTGCATCCGTGACGGATATTTCCGGCCGTGGCGTCGGCATGGACGCGGTGAAAAGAGCGGTCGAAGCGGTGGGCGGCACGCTGGAGATCACCAGCCGCCGCGGCCTGGGCACCACCTTCAAGCTCTCGTTGCCGCTGACCGTGGCGATGGTCAATCTGCTGCTGGTGGGGCTGGGTGACGACGTCTACGGGCTGCCGATCGCCAAGGTCGCAGGCGTGGTGGAGACGACCCGCGCCAGCCTCGCGCACAGCCGCGATGTACCGGTGTTGCAGTTCGGGGCCTCAGTGGTACCCGCACGCGAATTGTCCGCTGTGCTCGAAGTTCCGGGGCGGCCGCATGACGTGACGGCCATCTCACCTTTTGTGGTGGTGGACACCGACGATGGTCGCGTGGCGCTGGCCGTCGACGCGCTGCTGGGGCAGGAAGAGGTGGTGCTCAAGGCGCTGACCAGGCCTCTCGACCAGGTGCCCGGGCTCGCGGGGGTCACGGTGCTCGGTAACGGGCGGCCGGTGTTCATTCTCGACGTGGCGCGCCTGGAGCGGCCGACGCGACTGCCCGCGGGTGACGCATGAGTGTGCTCCTCACCTCGAGACAGGAAGACGCGCTTCGTGAGGTGGCCAACATGGGCAGCGCGAAAGCGGCCTCGATGCTCGCGCGCCTGGTGGGTGACGTCGGCGTGTTGGTCGACGTGCCGGTGGTGCTCTCGGCCAATCGGTATCAGCTGGGTTGGTTGCTGGGCGGGCGCGACGTGAAGGTGCACGCAGCGACGTTCGGCATCGAGGGTGAATTGCCCGGCCAGCTGTGGTGGGTGCTCAAAGACGAAGATGCCAAACGACTGGGTCAGCGGTTGTTGGCGCGCCCCGGCGTGTCGGGCCCGCTTTCTTCATCAGCGAGCGCGGCGCTCTCCGAGGCGGCGAACATCGTGGCCTCGGCCTGCGTGTCGGCGATGGGTACGTTGACGCACGCGACGCTGCTGCCCACCACGCCTCTGGTGCGGGAGAGCACGGTCAGCCAACTCGTGGGCCCGTCAGAAAATGCAGCGCCGCAGACGGTGCTCGCCGCGAACTTCATGTCGACCAACACGCCGAGTTTCTGCGGGTGGTTGGTGGTGATGCTCGACGCAGAGACGACGGCCAGCGCGCTCGTGCGCCTGGGCCTCTAAACTCTCCCCCCGCCCTTGCGCCAGCGGGGTGAGGGGCCGCCTCGGTGTTGTGACCTGGCTGGCACAGACGGCATTTCTCAAAACGCCCCCGAGAGTGATTTCGGGTACAGCGGGTTCGAACCATCACGGGCCGGTGCAGGCCTTGGGAGAACCACGTGAAGAACATTTTGAGGAACCTCGTGCTGTGCGCGTTCGTGTCGGCGCCCCTGGTGTTGACCGGCTGCGCGCCAGAGTGCGTCGACGTCGCTGACTGCAACGGGAAGGCGACCCAGCAGAACACGAAGTTCTCGTGCGAGGCCGGCGTCTGCAAGCCCGGCTCACCCTTCCCTGACGCGGGCACGGGTGGTGGTTCAGGTGGCGGCACGACGGGCGGCGGCGCGGGTGGTGGTGGCGTGACCGGCGGCGGCGCGGGTGGTGGTGGCGTGACCGGCGGCGGCGCGGGTGGTGGCGGCGTGACCGGCGGTGGCGCAGGTGGTGGCGTGACCGGCGGCGGCGCGGGTGGTGGCGTGACCGGCGGCGGCGCAGGTGGTGGCGTGACCGGCGGCGGCGCAGGTGGTGGCG
>JAYTAT010000375.1:0-4334 GCA_043737315.1 Archangium sp. | reverse complement strand
CTGGTGTCCCAACCTGCCCAACGACGGCGGCTATCCACTTTGTCTCTCGCAGAGCCCGGCGGGCTCGACGTGCGCGGCCACCATCTCGTGTCTGACTGGCATGCGCTGCTTCAACAACCTCTGCACGCGGCTGGTGGGTGCGGGTGAACCGTGTTTCTCAGCGCAGCAGTGCAAGGACCTGCTGACCTGCCCGCTGGTGGATGCAGGCATGGGCTTCTTCGCGTGCACGCCGCTGGTGAGCGTGGGCGGCAACTGCACGACCACCGGCCTGACCTGCGGCTCGGGCGTCGACAACGGGCAAGGCGGCTTCTGCGGGCGCGATGGAGGCACGGGGACGTGCTTCGAACTGCTCGCGCTGGGCGCCGGGTGTGGTGCGAACGCTTCGTGCGCATCGGGCCGCTGCCTGCGGGAAGACGCGGGCGTGGTGAGCAACACGCGGGGGTTCTGCCAGGCGCCCTGCGTGCCCTGAAGCCAGAGATCCACGGGGCCCGCTTCGATCTCTCAAAGATTTGAGGGCCGCACCCGCCCGCAACCCATCGAAACCAATGCCGAACTCGCTGGCCCAGCGCTCGCACAGGAGTCACCCCGCGAGTTGCTGTTCGGCCGCACCACGAATTCTCTGGGAGGAAGCACCATGAAGCAGAACTGGATCAATCGATGGCGAACCATGGCCGCCGCAGCAGGGCTGGCCGGTTTCTTTGGAGGCTGTGAAGCGGAGTCGAACATCCCGGCGCCTCCTTCCGTGGTCAACCGCGTTTCGCTCCAGGCGTTCTCGGGCGGCTCTGCGTGCCAGGACCTCGAGACCTATCTCGAAGACACCGCCGTGCTGCAGATGCGCACGCAGCTCGAGGCCGCGCGTGACGGCGTGCCGGGTTGGGGCTGGTGGGGTGGTTGGGGTGGCCGCGGTGGGCTCGAGTTCGACGCTGCTGCTCCGGCCTCGGCGAACTCTGGGCAGAGCGCACCGACCAACGTGACGACCACCAACAACCAGGTCGCCGGCGTCGATGAAGCCGACTTCGTGAAGAACGACGGCACGCGCATCTTCGCGCTGTCCGGCAACACGCTGCACGCCGTGCGCTCGTGGCCGGCTGATCAGACGGCCGTGCAGGGCACGCTGAAAATCGAAGGCTACCCGCGCGAGATGTTCCTCGAGGGCACCACCAAGGCGGTCGTCTTCTCGAGCATCTACACCTGGTACCCGCTCTCGAACGCCGGCGGTGTCACGTGCCTGGGCCTCAACTGCGGCTTCTCCTACGCGAACACGGTGAAGGTGACCGAGGTCGACGTGTCAGACCTCACCAACCTGCGGGTGACGCGCGAGACGTTCTTGCCCGGCAACTACGACTCGGCTCGTAAGGTCGGCACCTCGGTGCGGCTGGTGCTCTCAGACTCGTTCAACTTCCCGCCCGGCTTCAAGTGGAACCCCGACTGGGAAGAGAACCTCTGGAACGACAAGCCGCGCCTCAAGGCCGCGTACAACCGCATCATCGCGCAGAACGAGACGCTCATTCGCAGCCAGACGCTGGCCGAGTGGGTGCCCGCCGCGAAGGTCAAGACGGCTACCGGCACCACGCTCGTGCCGCACGCGTGCGACGCCTTCGCGAAGGTGAACGCGCCCACCCGCCTGGGTCAGGTCTCGGTAGTGACCCTGGACCTCGGCGCCGACTCGGTGCACCGCACCTCTATTCTCGCGGAGCCCGGCGAAATCTACGCCTCGGCCGACAACCTCTACGTGGCCACGCGCCACTGGTGGTGGTGGCCGGCCCCCGGTCAGCGCGACACGACCTACTTGCACAAGTTCGACATCACGCAGCCGGGCAACGCGGTCTACGTCGCGTCGGGTACGGTCGATGGTCACATCGTCGATCAGTTCTCGATGGACGAGGCGGCCTCGGGCCACTTCCGCGTGGTGACCACCATTCAGACGCGCGTGCCTGACACCACCAACCCCGACAACTGGTGGGGCACGATGCAGACCACCAACCGGCTCTCAGTGCTCGCAGAGAACGCGGGCTACCTCGACGTGGTGGGCCAGTCGCCCGACCTCGCTGAAGGGGAGCGCGTGATGTCGAGCCGCATGATCGGCGACCGCGGCTTCGTGGTGACCTTTCGCCAGGTCGACCCGCTCTTCACCTTCGACCTGAGCGACCCCACCAACCCCCGGAAGATCGCCGAGCTGAAGATCCCCGGGTTCTCGACCTACATCCACCCGATGGATGCGACGCACCTGCTCACCATCGGCACCTTCGTGCCCGAGCCGGTCAACGGTCAGCAGCCCGATTGGTCGGCCCGCGCGCTCCAGCTGTCGATCTTCGACGTGACTGACCTGGCGCACCCGGTTCAGACGCACACGCAGCTGGTGGGCACCGCGTACGGCTGGTCGGAAGCGGCCCACGAGCACAAGGCGTTCAACTACTTCGCGGCCAAGAAGCTGCTCGCCATTCCTTTCGCTGACTGGAGCAACACCGGCGGCGGCGGCGACTACTGGAACTCGTTCAGGTCTGACCTCAAGGTCTACTCGGTCGATCCGCTGCTCGGTTTCACCGCCAAAGGCTCGGTCTCGATGAGCGACATGTACCAGGTGCAGCAGTACTCAGGCTGGACCTACTACTGGCAGCCGTACGTGCGCCGCAGCGTGATGGCCGATGACTTCGTCTACGCCATCAGCGACTCGGGTATCCGCGTGGCGAACGTGGCCAACCTGTCGGCGCCCATCGCGACCACTCGTTTCAACAGGTACGAAGAGTAAGCCGACCGGGCATTGCTCTTCAGCGGGCTCGCGGGGGGAAACCTCGCGGGCCCGTTTTCTTTTCTTTTTAACGTCAAGGCAGCACGAGGGTGACTGACGCCGCGATGCAGCTGCCTGCAGGACAACTCGGGGCGCTCTTGGTGCACCACTCCATCAGGTTCTGTTCGGTGCGCCGAAAACCCGCGCCACTCGAGAGCACGCACGATGACGGCAGACAGCCTTTGCCCTTGAGCACGAAGCGGCCCTGGCCATCGGTCTGCGCCGAGTGGGGCACGGCGAGCTGAGCGCCGCCAGTGCAGGTCAGTTCGACTCTGGTGACGCCTGGAATACCGCCGTCGCCAGCCACCACCTTGCCGACGATCTCCACCTCGGGGTCGCAGCCACACATCAACGTCAGCAGCAGCACCGCGCGTTTCATGCCCGGGGTCGTAGCACCCGCGGGGCACAGAGGGTTTTGCAGCGAGCCGAGGCGCAGGTTACTTGCGCTGACATGAGAATGTCGCTTCTGCTGGTGATGGCAGTCAGTGGTTGCGCAACCACCACCTCGAAGCTCGACCTTCCTCCTCTCGAGACGGTGCCGAAGGTCGATCTGCAGCGCTACGCAGGCACCTGGTACGAGGTGGCGGCCTTTCCACAGCGCTTTCAGAAAGGGTGCACCGGCACCCAGGCGACCTACTCGCTGCGCGACGACGGGAACATCGACGTGCTCAACCGGTGCAACCTCGAGTCGCTCGATGGCAAAGAGAAGGTGGCCACTGGCCGCGCGCGGGTGGTCGACACGCAGACCAACGCCAAGCTCGAGGTGAGCTTCTTCGGGCCGTTCTGGGGCGAGTACTGGGTCATTCAGCTCGACCCCGAGTACCGCTACGCGGTGGTGGGCCACCCGAGCCGCGACTTCTTGTGGATCTTGAGCCGCACGCCCGAAGTCGACGACACGCTCTACGCGTCGATCCTCGCGAGGCTCAAGGAAGTCGGGTATCCGCTCGACCGGCTGGTCAAGACCGTGCAGCCCTCGGGGCGCGCGCGGTAGTGCTTTCGACCTGACCTTCTTCTTGGGACCGAACTCAGGGGTGCAGCTCCTGGTTCTTCGCCGCCAGCGCCGCAGGGGTCGCCTTCGCCTTGTTGAGCTCTTCGACGTAGATGAGCTCGGCCGCGGCCGACTCGGTCGCAGGGCTGCTCTTGTAGACGCTCGCCGAGGCGCCGAAACCGCACTTGGCCGCGCCGCCGCCCGCGAAGGTCTGAGCGCTCATGGGTTTGCCGGTGGTGGCGTCGAGCTCTGCTTGCGGCTGGTGGGGCGAAAGATCCTGCCGTCTCACGAAGCCCGTCTTCCCGTTGACGCTGACCTGGTGCCAGGCCTTGTCTTTCTCGCTGGGGCCGGCCCAGATGACCTCGGTACCCGGCTGCAGCCTGGCGATCGGCGCCGATTTGTCGTTGGGCTGCTTCATCAACCCCGTGTCTTTCGACTTGATGTACAGCGTGCCGCCCCTGGCGATGGCCAGGGCACTGGTCGCTGCGCAGAGAATCAGGGTCAGGAGCATTCGCATCGCGCGTTTCTACCAGACTTGAGCTTCCTGCTCCGCGCGGC
>JAYTAT010000374.1:0-10623 GCA_043737315.1 Archangium sp. | reverse complement strand
GTCACTGACCGAAACGACGGTAGGTGTTCACGATGGCCGTGCGGCCGCCGTCGGCCTGGGTCTCGTACCCGGTGAGGATGATGCCTTCGGGCGTGGCGTTCACGTTCTCCCAGAACACGGTGCCCCGGAACTCGGTGGTGGGCAGCAGGTGGTCGGCCCAGGCGCCGCCATCGAAGTACACCACGCGGTCGAAAGACGAGCCGACGGCCCACACTTCGCCGGTGGGCATCACGTCGAGCCGCGCGAGGCGGAAGGGCGCTTGGTAGACCCGCTCGAAACCACCGTCGACCTGCCGTTGGTGAATCTCGCCAACGCCCGCAGAGTTCGTCCGGCCCAGCGCATAGATGAGCTCGCCCGTGCCGTCGATCGAGACGAAGCCATCACCGTTGCCGTCGACCAGCGTGGGAACGTGCGAGACGGGCGTGCCATCTTCGCGAACGATGACGCCGGTGGCAGCGTTGTTCACGTAGTTGCCGCCCACCACGTAGACGTCGCCTGCGGGTGAACGATAGACGTCCTGAAGGTAGACGGTCGGGCGCGTGGCGGGGTCGACCGTCGCCTGAAGCCCACCGGCACGCGTCCAGTGACAGATGCTCATCGGGTAGCCCACCAGCCACATCTCGTCAGCGGTCACCGGCGCGACGGCCCATTGATACGGGTCGGTCATGCCCCCATCGGGGAGCGAGCAGCCGGAGAAGGTCGTCACGGCGCTGCCTTCGAACCGCTTGGCAGCGATGCGGTAGGTGACCACGGAGTCGGTCATCGAGACCCCGCGCAGCTGGCGGGTCTCGGCGCGGTTGTCGAGGAAGCGCTGAATGGTGTTCACCCCGCCATCGACGAAGCGGTACTCGAAGTGCGTGAAGTTCGCGCTGCCCGGTGCATTGGCCTCGAACGAACCGAAGACGTGAAAACGGTTGAGCGACTCGGTCATCAGACCGGGCGCCACCACGTAGTGAATGCTTGCGCGCGGCGACTTCCAGTCGAGCTGCGGGCACAGAAACTGAGGGCAACCCGCGTCGAGCGTTCCACCACCGCCGCCGCCACTGCCCCCGCCCGAGGTTCCGCCACCCGCGCCGCCACCGACGACGCCGCCACCTGCACCACCGCCTGCCTGCCCACCGCCACCGGTCGCGCCACCACCCGTCACTTCGCCTCCACCGCCGGTTGCGGGCCCGGCGTCGAAGCAACGACCACCGTCACAGTAGTGGGCATAGACGCCGTCGAAATCGAAACAGCCGCTCGAAACCACGGCAGTGAGAAGGAGCACGATGCGCCGGATCATTGACCGACGCTTCTAGCAGGCTTCGGTCAACGCGACTGCCCACGCACGCGGCCATCGCTGCCCACGGTGACTGCGAACGGCACCAGCGTCACGCCGTACTTCTTCGCCAGATCCTTGCGCTTCGAGACGTCGATGGAGACGACGCGGCGGCCCCCGGCCTCGAGCCTCGGCTTCACCTCGTGGCACTCGCTGCACAGCGGGTGCGTGAAGAGCACCACCAGGTCCTCGTCGGGCGACACGCCGAGCTGTTCCAGGTCGATGCGCTCGAGCAGGCCGCCCTTGATGCCCCGCAGCTTCGCCAGCACTTTGTAGACTTCGCACCCCACGCAGAGCCCGGTGGAGACCGCGAGGCCGGCCAGCGCCGCCACGATGCTGCCGAGCACCGCACCCACGAAGACCAGGCCGGCAGCAGAGCAGAGCGCCGCAGAGAGCAGGAAGACCGCGCCGATGATGTTGGCGAATCGTGGCGCGCGGCTGTCTTCGAGCTCGCCTTCCCCCAATCGCGGCTGCACCACCTCGAAGTAGAAAACGCAAGGCAGGCAGTACTTACGGCCGAAGAGCACGCTGACGGCGAGCTGGGTGCCGAGCAGGGCAAAGAGCGGCCAGAAGCCGGTGAGCACGGCGATGAGGCTCAAGGTGGCGACCACCAGCTGGTTGAAACGCGGGGCGCGGGAGTCGATCACCAGGAGGTCGCGGTAGGGGTCTGCCTTGGTCGACATAGCGTCCACCTTAACGGACGTACATCCGTCATGCAAGACGCCTCCGTTATGACGGATGAGCCTCATCCCGCCCTTCACTCGAGCCGTGCCGGTCGTTGTCCCCCTGCCTTGTTTCCCCGCACCAACTCAGGCACACGCAGGTCCATGCCGCGCGTCATCCAGCTGCATAGAGCCCGCGAAGCGGTGGAAGTCGTCGACGCGCCCCTGAAGAACCCGGGGCCCCACCAGGTGCGCCTGCGCATCGAAGCCTGTGCGCTGGGTCAGCTCGACTGGAACCTGCTCACCCTCGACGCCCCGCCCCGCCTTCCCCTGGTGCCAGGTCATGAAGCGGTCGGCGTGGTCGAGGCCACCGGCGATGACTGTCTGCTGCGCGTGGGAGCGCGCGTGCTCGTCACCCCGCTCGCCTCGAGCTGCGGCACCTGCACCGCCTGCCTCGGCCATGAAGCGAGGCACTGCGCGGTCGCGGCGTGGCGCGGCATGCACGTCGACGGCGCGTTGGGCACGCACCTGGTCACCGACGAGCTGGCGCTGGTGCCGCTCGTGCTTCCCCCTGGGGTCGAGCCGCTGCCCGACGCGCTGACGCCTCAGCTCGCCGGCTCACTTTCCTTGTGCGGTGGATCTCTGTGGACCGCAGTCGGCGCGGTGAAGGCGCTGGGTCTGGTGCACCCCTCGCGCGTCGCGGTCTTCGGCGTGGGCGGGGTCGGTCACCTCGCCGTGCAGGTGGCCAGGGCGATGGGTCACGAAGTGTTCGCGGCCGATGCAGACCCCGGGCGCGTCACCCTGGCAGCGACTCTGGGTGCCAAGCCGCTCGATGGCCCGGTGAATGCGGCGGTGGTGTGCACGCCGTCGGCCCAGGCGCTGCAGCAAGCCGTGCGTCTTCTTCGCGCCGGAGGCCGCATCGCCCTCGTCGGCTCGAGCCCTTCGGGGCGAATCGATCTCTCCATCGCCGACCTGGTGTGGCGCGGGCTCACCATTCGCAGCGGGCTGCTGGGTACTCGGGAAGATCTCGAGGCAGGCGTGGGGCTGCTCTTCTCGGGCAAGGTCAAGCCGCGCGTCGAGCTGGTCACGCTGGATGAAGTGCCTGCGAAGCTGTGGGCCCTGCGCGACCTGGGGTTTCCCGGGCGCATGGTGGTTCTGCCGGGCTAAATCACCCGACCTGACCTCGTCACCAACCCATCGAGATGCCGGGCGGCTCTTCGCATTTGCCCTGCGTCGGGGCCCACAGCTCGGCGCTGCGTTCAGGCAAACCGCTCGAGGTCCCACCCACCACCAGCACGCGCCCATCGAGCAGCAGCGTGGCGGTGTGTTGCTTGCGGCCGAAGCTCAACTCACCGGCAAGGCACCACTGCTTGCTGCCGATGACCCAGCGCTGCACGCGCGTGGTGTCGACCGAGTTGGGCGGCTCACCGCCGATGACCACCAGGTCGCCGCTGGGCAACCGCGTGCCGCTGTGTGACGAGAGCGACATCGAGAGGTGATTCTCGAAGGCCTTCCACTCAGCGAGGCCGGGGCTCCAGGTCTCGGCGTAGTTGGTCGATGATGTCGCGGTCTGCCCACCCACCACGATGATGCCGCCGTTACCCGCTTCGGCGATGACCGCGGTGCGCTGGCGCGGTTCTGACATCGGCGCAAGCGCCTGCCAGGTGCCGCTCTTCACGTCGAACCGCTCTACGTCGGCGATCGACACGCCCGGCCCTTTGCCTTGCTGCCCTGCGTTCGAGCGGCCGCCCACCACCACCACGTCGCCTTCGCTGTTGCGCACGGCGGCGTGCAGCCAGCGCGCGACGTCGAGCGGCTTCTCGAGCTTCCAGGTGTTGGCGGAAGGAATGAAACGTTCGACCGAGGTGAGGTGTTGGCGTTGCTCGCGTGCACCACCGACCACCAGCACCGTGCCGTCGAGCAGCAGCGTCGCGGTGTGGCCGTTGCGGGCGTCGCTCATGGGCGCGACGGTCGACCACAGGTTCTTCTTCGGCTCGTAGACCTCGACCGAGGCGAGCGCGACGAAGCGGTTCTGACCTTCGATGGACTCGTGCGTGGTGCCGCCGGTGACCAGCAGCCGGCCGTCGTCGAGCGCGGTGGCCGCGTGGTGGCTGCGGGCCAGCGTGAGCGGAGCGCAGGTCGACCACTTGTTCTTCTTCGGGTCGAACAGCTCGCAGGTCGCAAGCGTCGAGAGACCGTCGACGCCGCGGCCTCCCACGACGAGCACGCGCCCGTCTTTGAGCAACGAGGCGGTGTGGTGCTGGCGCGCGTCTTTGAGCAGGGGCGCGGGGAAAACCTTGCCCTGCGCCGCGGCGAGGTGGGCGAGCAGCGGGAAGAGAAGAAGGGCCCTCTCCCAGCTCATGCCTGGCCCTTGGGTTTGGGGGGCAGCGGCGCGCGCGGCATGGTGCTGGGGCCCGTCACGCGAGGGCCTGCAGAGATGGGCTTGAGGTCGGACTTCGGGGCCTCGGGCGGCAACAGCCCCGAACGTGACGCGGTGGGCGTGAACTCGGGGTGCGGCATCGGCGCCTTTGGCTCAGGCATCGGCACGGGAGCGGCGACCAGCTCACCACCCCGTGCATCACCCATCGCCTCGCTGTCGTCCTCGGCCAGCACGATGACGCGATCTTCGTCGGCGAACACGAGCGACTCGGTCTGCGAGGGGTTGATCAACGGCGTGTGGCCCATCTTCATGTAGCCGATGGCGACCTCGCGGCGATCGCGCGCCACCTTCTGCACCGACATCCACGAGGTGGTGCGGCCGAGCATCACGTAACACTCGGCGCGCTTCAGATAGACCTCGTTGCCGTCGGAGTCGAAGAGGTCTGCGAACACCGCGTTGAGCTCACGGCGCTCCGAGATCTGCGCCATCAACATCGAGGTGATCTCCGAGCTGACGACGAAGTCAGCGCCGTAGTCCTGCTCGAGGAGATCCTTGGTTCGGGGGTCGAGGATCTCACTGATGATGCGAGGCTTCTTGTCACCCAGGCCCCTGAACATGTCGCGCAGCAGCAGCACGGTGATCACCGTCTTCGCGTCGGACTCTTCAGCGTCGATGTCGGTGTCGGCCACGATCAACGCGACTGAGAAATCGGGTGAGACCACCCGGCGCAGCGCGTCGGGCACCGTGGGGTCACCCTCGACGTGTTTGAGCTTCAAGTTCTTGAGGCCACCGACCTCGGCCTTGATGAACTCGGTGAAGACGTCTTTTTCGCGGCCGGGCATCAGCCACGCCTCGCTGCCGGGGAGCACGTAGTTGTCGAACTCGCGCAACATGTCGCCCAGCTTGGGGCTCATGCCGCACACCAGCATACGCTCGGGCTTCCGGGCGCGGGCCTCGGCGCCGCGGAACTCGGCAGGCACGGTGGGCTCGTGGTTCGCGGTCAGCGAGAACGAGTCGTCGTCTTGCGCGATGCACAGCAGTTCGTCCCTCTCGCCGAGCACCAACTCGTCGGAGGGGTTGATGATGCACGACGCGGTGCCCTTGCCGCTCATCGTGCGTACGCCGCAGACCACGGCGTCCTTCATCTTCCACTGCGCGTTGCCGAAGGGCTGACCCGCAAGCTCGGGGAAGTTCTTGAAGTAGAACTCGCTGCCCTCGTACGAGAGCAGGTCGCGGTACACCGCCGCCAGGCCGTTCTGCCGCGCCGTCTGCACCATCATGCGCGAGAGGGTCTCGGCCATCGCCACCACCTCGACGCCCCCCCCACCGAGCTGCTCGATGACGGGCTGGCGCTCGGCATCGGCGAGCTCGACCACCGCGTGATTCCGGGTGAGCGCGCCGTCGATGCGGCGAAGGGCGAGCAGCGTCTTGATGGCGCCCATGTCGGCGGCCGCGGCGGCGTCCTCCCCCTCCTCCTGCTTCACTTCGGAGACGATGATGATGCTCTTCGCGCGGCTGGCGCCCACCTTGCGCAGGTCATGCACCGAGTGCGTGTTGCCCTGCCGCACCACCACGCGGGTGGGGCCCATGTCGCCCATGCGCTCCTTGATGGTGTTCTCGACCTCTTCTTTATCGTTCTCAGAGAGGATCACGATCGACGCGTGCCTGGTGTTCGAGTTCGCCTCACGCAGCTCACGCAGAATCGCGAAGACCTTCTCGCCGTAGCCGAGAATGAGGGTGTGGCCTTCGTCGATGACCGGGCTCTTGCCCTTGCGCAGGTCTTCGATCTTGTCGCCGATGGTCGAGCTCACCAGACCTATCAACAACGCGACCACGCCGACGCCACACAGCGTGGTGAAGATGGCGATGCCGCGCACCAGGGTGCCTTCGTCGCCGCCCATGGTGCCGGCGTCGGCCACGCGGCCCGTCGCCCACCAGAGCGCTTCGAAGAAGTCGAACGCCTCTTTGCCCGCTTCGGGGGGGGGCATGGCGAGGCGCACGAACGTGGCGTTGATGGCCACCAACAGCAGAGACAGGCCAAAGAGCCCGACGAAGCGCGCGATGGGACTCCAGGAAAGAAAACGATCGACCTGGTAGCGGACCTTGTCGCCGAACGACGGTACGTCAGTGGGCTCAGACATGAGGCCGGACTCTACGCACGCCCCGTGGGACGTTGAGCGTTTTTGCGCGCCCGCGCCCCCTCTTCTTGACGGGTGCGGTCACAAGAGCGACCCCTCGAGAATCACCTGAGCCACCTTGAAGTAGATGATCAGCCCAGACACGTCGACCAGCGTGGCGACGAAAGGAGCAGAGGCGCTCGCTGGATCGAAGCCGGGGTCAATCGACACCGGATATCTGCCTCGCGCGGGCGCACCACCCTGCCCTCAGCCAACAAGTTGACTTCGCGGAATGCCGGTCGAGGCTGGCGCTGTGCGCATCGAGAAAGTGGGAATGCTGGCCCTGTTGATCAGCGGCTGCACGGTCATCGGGCCGTCGGCGCTGCGGCAATCACGGCTCCGCTACAACGAGACCATCAAGACGACCTCCGAAGAGGAAATGCTGCTCAACATCGTGCGCCTGCGGTACGCAGATACGCCCAGCTCGTTGGCGGTCTCCAACATCGCCGCGCAGTTCGAGCTCGCAGCGTCACTGGGGGTCAACCCCTTCTTCGCAGCCGGGGCGGATCGTTCGTTTGCCACCGCCCTCCCTTCGGCCAGCATCGGCGGGGCAGATCGCCCGACCTTCAGCCTCACTCCGTTGGACGACTCCGACTTCGCGCGCCGCCTGTTCACCCCGCTTTCGCTCGACGGCGTGGTCTACCTGGCCAAGACCACCTGGCCCATTCAGACCGTGTTCCGGCTGTACCTGGAGAACCTCAACTGGGTGCCCAACGCGCAGACGGCCAGCGGCCCCACGCCGGCCGAAGCGCCGCCCGCGTCGGACTTTCTCGAGGGCATGGCTGCCCTGCAGCGGCTGCAGCAGCGCGGCGACATCGTGTTCGGAACAGAGGAGCACAAACGCACGCTGGGCGGTGCGCTCACCTCAGCCACCGCCGACAGCGCCATCGCCGCCGCGCAGCAGGGGCTCGAGCTCAACCCGCAGGCCGACGGCAAGACCTGGAAGCTGCAGCGCACCGAGCGGCAGTTCGTCATGCACCTGAACCCCGCGGCGCTGGATTCGACCGAGATGGTCGCGGTGCGGCGCATCTTCGGGCTCAAGAAGAACACCGTGCGCTTCGAGCTCTCCGTCGAGGCGCTCGCCCCTTTTGCGCAGCCAGGTGACGAGGGCTTCGCGCAGATAGACCTCGAGACGCGTTCGCTTCTTCAAGCGCTCTTCTTCGTCTCGCACGGAGTGCAGGTGCCCTCGGAGCACCTGACCCGCGGCGTGGCACGCCAGACCCGCAAGCCCGACGGGACACCCTTCGATTGGGAGCCGGTGTTGCGAGGCCTCTTCAAGGTCAAGTCAGAGCCGGGTCAATGTGGGGGGGAAGATGCGCACGTGTCGGTGAGCTATTCGGGCCACTGCTTCTTCATCGACGCGACTGATCAAGACACCAAGAGCACGTTCGCCCTCTTGATGGAGCTGGCGCGGCTCGAGGTGCCCAGCCAGGCAGGGCGCGCGCCGATTCTCACGATTCCGCTCGGCGGGCGTTGACGCTTCAGGCCGCCATGCGAGGTGCGCTGGCGCCGGGCACGCGCAGATCGAACGACGTCGACCAGCCGGGTTGATCGACCACGCCGATGGTCCCGCCATGCGCATCCATACACAGGCGGCAGAAGTAGAGGCCGAGGCCCCACCCCGCGCGGCGGTTGTCGCCTTGCGAGCCCGCCTGCACGTACTTCTCGAAGAGGCCCGCGCGCTTCGCGAAGGGAATCACCGGCCCGTCATTGCGCACTGAGTAGACGACCGAGTGCCCTTCACGATGCGCCTCGAGGCGAAGGCGGCCCCCCGAGGGTGTGTAGCGAAGGGCGTTGCTGGCGATGTTCTCGAGGGCCCGCATCAGGAGCGCGTGATCAGCCTCGAGCAATACGTCGTCACACTGAAATTCGACCGTGATGCGCCGGTTCCGCGCCTGCGCCTGAAGCTGCCGGTGCAACGCGCCGAACATCTCGCTGCAGGGCTTCGACTCTCGCACGAGTTGGAGCGCGCCGCGTTCGAGCTGATTGATGTTGAGCAGATCTCCAATCATTCCAGAGAGGCGATCCGTGACCTGACGCGACTCCGAGAGGGCGTTGCGGATATCGGGATCACCCTGGGTGGGCAGCTCACCCTCGAGCCACTCGAGGTTGGCGCGCACCGCCCCCAGGGGGGCGCGAAGGTCGTGCACCAGCAGCGAGGTCAACGAGTCCTTCTCGGACTGCAGGGTGACGAGCTCGGCGTTCTGGGCACGGGCTTCCACCAACAGCCGCTGGATGGTGGCCTGCGCCTGGCTCAGCTCGGTGACCTGATCATGTTCGCGGCGAAAGGCGATCTCAGTCGACGCCAGGGAGCGCACCATGCGGCGCAGCCGCGCGTTGACCCCGGTCTGCGTCAAGACGACTGCCACGAGCACGAGCGCAGCCATCACCTGGGCGCCCATCGACACGCCGGCCAGCTGCATCAGCACGACCTGCGCGGGGATGCTCCCGGCCGTCACCAACATCAGCGCCTCGGCCCGCATGGTGGATGAGGTCAGCGAGATCAGCAGCGCGAAGAGGCCGAGCGAAAAGCCCGCGACGCCCGCAGGGAACGGGCTGCTCGACAGGCTGCGGCGTTGCACCTCGAAGACCACCAGTACGTCGAGCACGAAGAGAAACGGGGCGGCGCGCAGCACGAAGGCCCGCTTGCGCATCGCGAAGAGCACGGCCGAGAAGATGCCAAACGAGACCAGGGGGCCTGCGGCCACGTCCCAACCCGGCCCACCCCAGCGCTGCAACGCCAGCATCAGCGGCACGATGACGGCCAGCAACGCGAAGCGTATTTGCAGCGCAGCGGCCGATGCCCTCGCCGACTGCGCCGCGAAGGTCTCGTCTTCCGCCTGCTGAATCTTTGCCTCGAGCATTTCGATCTCGTAACGGCTCGGGCCGCGTGCACGCATGACGAAGTCGAGCGTCAAACCCCTGACGCGTCAGCGTTCACCGCGGCGCATCGTCGGCGTTCGCGCGGCCACGACGCTGGTCGATGCCCCCGGCCTGCTCATCTGCCTCTCGGTCGCGCACGTCACCATCAGCCTGCGCGCGGGTTCGGGCTGCGAGACGAGGCGGGCCGCAGTGCCGGTATGCGAGGCGCGCAGAATGGCAGCGGCGCGACGATCATCGGCGGCAGCGAGAATGGTGGCGCCTTCACGCGTGCTTCGACGCGAGAGATCGCGGCCCACGTCGGCGGGCCGCAGCGTCTTGAGAACGGTTGCCAGGTCGGGGCCCCGGGGGCGCAACGCCCGCTCCAACTCGGCGAAGCCTCCCACTGCTGCCCGAAGCGCAGTGGTTCATCTTCGACCACCCCAGTGAGCCCGCTTGAATCCTCCGGGCGTGGCTCTTAGGTTCGTCACCGGTGCGCACCCTGCTCACAGCGTTCAGATCGACAGCCCTGCGGTGGGTCGCGGTGATGCTGCTGTGTGTGGCCACACCCGCGGTGCAGGACATCATCGCCGACGTCACCACCTGGGCGAGCGATGGCGATTGCTGCTCCGATGCATGTGAAGAGTCGGGCGCGCCCTGCACGCAGCAGTGCATGCATTGCGTCTGCGGCCCGCGGCTGGTGGCGGTCGCCGCGCAGTCTCTGGTGCTGCTCTCACAATCGCTCAGCGTGAGCACGCAGAGCGCCCGCACGCTCGAGTTGCAGTTGAGCGGCCACCGCGATCCCCCGTTCCGCCCTCCCGTGAGCTGACGACGACACCGTCGTTGTCCGTCATCGTCATTTCCGGAGCCAGAGATGCTTCTACTCGTCACGCGGGGAATCCCCTCGCGCCTGCTGTGCCTCACCTTTCTGTCTCACCTCGCGCTCGCCGTGGAGCCCGACTGCGTCACCATCACCCGCGCCAATCTGGTCGCCTGCGCTCAGGCGCACAGCCCCTTGCTCGGCGCCGAGTTGGCCTCGTCACGCGCAGCGGAAGGACGGCGTGAAGCCGCGCGCCCGTTCCTGCCCAGCAACCCGATGGTCTCGGGCACCCTCGCTTCTCGTACTGGCGCCGCCGCGCGCGCGACCAACTGGTCCGTCACGCTCGCCCAAGAACTGGAGCTCGCCGGCCAGAGCGGCGTCCGCGTCGCTTCGGCGCAGAAGGAGCT